>NZ_CP064267.1 GCF_022811845.1 Bacillus pseudomycoides | reverse complement strand
AAATGAAATTTAAAGGTGTATTGGTTGTAGCTTTGATGTTTGTTATTATTCTTCCGACTGCCATTTTTGCCTCATTTACTGAAAATAAAAGCTCTATGGCAAAGGAGAGCTTCGATGGAAGCATCACTAACAACTCCCTCGCTATAAGTCCCGATGAGCAGATTGCGATTGTTTCAGATAGTCGCGAACAATCCATCCTTATTTATGACCTTGCTAAAGGTACTTTACGCAAGAAAATCGATGGCTTTGTTACACCGAGAAACATCGTATTCGTTAACAATGGTTCAGAGTTTGTTGTCTCGGACAGTACGCTAGGCACTTTACGTTTCTACAACGCAAAAAGCCTAACCTTAAAGGATGAAGTCGTAGTCGGTCCAGGTGCATTCGGCACCACCGTCAGCCCCGATGGAAAGACGCTGTACGTGAACAATCAGGCACATAGTTCTGTAACCGTCATAGACCTTGTGAAACGCAAACCGACTGCAGTCATCACTGGTTTCTCCCAACCACGCCAAGGTATTACAGTCTCTCCGAACGGAAAATATGTGTTTGTAACAAACTTTAAAGGAGATAAGGTGTCGGTAGTTGATGCAGCCACTAAGAACATCGTACGTGAGATTATTGGTTTCTCTATGATTCGTGGAATCTCCGTGACTGCCGATGGTCAAACATTGTATGCCGCAAACAGCGGTCTTGACAGCATTTCCGTAGTGGACATCTCTCTAGGACAAATCGTTAACGAGGTAAAAGTTGGACGTGAGCCATACGGTGCAGCCTTGTCGCCCGATGGTAAACTGCTTTTTGCAAGCAGCAAGGCGGACAATACTATCGATGTGATCAACGTCTCTGATAACCATGTGATTAAGACAATCAGTGGTTTCACAGAACCCCGGCAAGCCATTGTCTTTAGCCAGGACGGAGAACGCGCTTATGTCCTTAATCGTGATTTCTCCATTTCCCGTGTGAATGTAAAAGACTTATCCATCACCGATACGATTAGTGATAAGTCAAACAAATACAAGCTTCAGATGTTAGAATCAGATGGAATCGGAAAATATTTAGCAGACGATCAAGGAATGACACTTTATTAGGGGTCACTATACATTACAATCAACCTAAGGTGAATTTATACCCATAATTCATAGAAAGCGTTATTCTTTTTGTAGAAATATACAGAAAGGATGGCGTTTTTGTATGAATCTATCGATTCAAGATGAGTTTCATTTGTTCGCTGAAGAACTACAGCGATATCTATATATCTACTCTCTACGTTGGCAAATAGAGATTGTATTCAAAACATGGAAATCTTTTTTTGGTATCAATCGTTGTCACAATGTTAAGCGGGAGCGTCTAGAATGTCATCTTTATGGCCAATTAATCGCTATTTTTCTTTGTTCTTCAACTATGTTCAAAATGAGACAACTGTTACTACAGAAAAAGCAAAAAGAATTAAGTGAATATAAAGCTATTTACATAATTCAAGATCATCTGTATTTGGCGTACGAAGCTCTACAAAAAGGTACCCAAGAAATAACAAAGGTTTTTCTCCATTTTTTTAATCTCTTACAAAAAAACGGACGGAAATCTCATAGGTATGAGAAGAAGACAGTCTTTGATATTCTGGGCATTGTATATGAGTATAGTGGTTTGAGAAGACAAAATAAAGCTGCATAGTTTTTTAAAATGATGCCTATCTAAGTTTATTTAGCATGCACATTTTTAAGAGTGTACCACTACTTTAAGAATATTTTAGTCCTGATGAATGAAAGTTCATTTTGTTTCTGTTCTTAAGTTGATGGGCATGCGGCAGTACCCCTATATAACTTATCTACTTAATAGTCAAAATTTCCTATGACTACCAAAAACTCCTTCCTGTTCTTTTGCCACGTTAGCTTAATACATTTTTTCATATTCTTCACGATCAATTAAATATGGTATTCCACAATATGGCCTGATTGTGGAATAAAGAAATACTCTACAAAATAGATCTTTTTATCAAACTTTTTTACAAATGATCAAACTTTATTTTAAATCAACACTAATGTGTATCCCTGAATAGTGTTCTCACTTTTTTTCTCCTGTTTTAGATAAGAAGAAAACTGTTTTGCCACATCCATGTATTTGCCTCCTCTCTTGTAAATTCTGTTGCATAAATAAATGCTCATTTTTTATAAATTGTGTTGCGTTAGAGTCCTGGATTCATAGTTTTTATAGCATCTAATACAACACAATTAATATTGTGTTGTATTAGATGACACATGTTTAATTTTCATAAAGGAAAACCAAACATGTACTTAAAGTTAAAAATAAACGTACCCATATCGAAAAATAATAATTTCCCTAAAATAAGTGGGAAAACTTTCAAATTGCTATTCTACTGTAGAATGAAAATGATACATTAATAATTAAGGTAATACTGTTCACTATTTGATTTTAAATTATATAGAAAGATATTGAGGTGCAATAGATGATACATAACATTCCAGATGTTTATACAAAAAATTCTTATAGTAGATGATGAAAAGAAATTTTAAATTTATTGGAAGCGGTTTTAATGAAAGAGGGGTTTCAACATATTTATACGTATACAACAGGAGAAGAAGGAATACGCATGTGTAAGCAAGTACAGCCAGATCTTATCATATTAGATATTATGCTTCCAGATTTAGATGGATATAGTGTTTGTCAGCAAATTCGACAGTTTACATTCGTTCCAATATTTTTCTTATCGGCGAAAAATGAAGATTTAGATAAAATACTTGGATTAAGTATAGGTGGTGATGATTACATTACAAAGCCTTTTAGTCCGAAAGAAGTAGCATATAAGATAAAAGCATTTTTTCGGCGCAATCAATATCAAGAAAAGGCTCGTATTATGTATCAGTTTGGAGACATTACAATAGATGAGGCACAAGGAACAGTGTTAAAGGGTGATACATTACTATCTTTAACAGCAAAAGAATTTAATATATTACTATTTTTAATAAAAAACCCAAATCAAATTTTTAGTAAGGCCCGCTTATATGAAGCTATCTGGGGCGAAACATATCTGGGTAATGACAATATTATGATGGTACATATGAGACATTTAAGAGAAAAAATAGAGGATAATCCTTCCAAACCCCATTATCTTGTAACAGTAAGGGGACTCGGATATAAACTTAATACAAAAGGTGATGTAAGATGAAGTGGAAGGTCACGAGACTATATATTGCATCATTAATAGGATTAATTATGTTTATCCTAATCGTTCAATTTTTTGCTTTTAGTTATTTAGTATTTACTTATAACTATGAGGGAATGGACAATCCAGAACGCTCAGTATTAGCTTTTCAAAAAGAAATCACAGTAGAAAATGAAAATATTTCTATAACAAATAAAGGGAAAAAATTTTTAAAAGAACATGGGGCATGGTTACAAGTATTAAATCATAATAGTGATGAAGTATTTCAAATGTATAAGCCTAAAAATACACCAACTCACTATACTCCTAGCGATTTGATTTTACGCTATAAGTACGATATTGGGAATTATACAACGTTTGTGGGTAAGTTAGATAAAAGTACACAAGTAGAAAGTTACATTGTCGCTTTCCCGTCAGACAAAGCATTGCGAAAATCTGTCTATTTGAATTTCAATAATTTATCTAGCTTCTATCCATATGGGATTTTAATGTTAATAGGAGTAACAGTAGTTTGTATTTTATTATTTGCTTACATTGTGGCAAGGTATATGTCAAAACCTGTTGTCATGATAATTGAACATATTAATAAATTAAAACAAGGACAATATAAACAAGTACCGGAGGAAAAGGGAATCTATGCAGAGGTGTATACAAATCTGAATCAGTTATCACATCAACTAAAGGATATTAACGTTCAAAGAAAAAGACTAGATACGATGCGAGCAGAATGGATTATAAACATCTCTCATGATTTAAAGACACCGCTTTCTTCTATTAAAGGCTATAGTGAAGTTATAGGGAATCGGGAGTATAAAATTACTGCACAAGAAATGTACAAATATGCAGAAGTAATTCAAAGTAAATCAATTTATATTGAAAAATTGATTGATGATTTAAAACTTACATATCAATTGAAGAATGCGTTGTTACCTATCCATAAAACTACAGTAGATATTGTGAATCTCACCCGAGAAACAATTATTGAATTCATGAATATGCCTTATTATGAGAATCGATTAATTGAATTTGAATGCCCTCAGGAAGAACTAATTATAAAAGCAGATCAGGGATTAATTCAACGTGTCACAGTAAACTTATTGAATAATGCGCTCATTCATACTGATGTTAAAACATTAATACAAGTTCGTATAAAACAAACATCCGGATACGCCATAGTTACGATTGAGGACAATGGTGACGGAATAAATAAAAATGATTTACCACATATTTTTGATCGATACTTCCGTGGTACAAATACAGATCCAAAAAGTGGTTCAGGTTTAGGAATGGCAATTGTAAAGGAAATCATCGTAGCTCACGGTGGAGAAATTGCAGTAGAAAGCACCAAAGGAAACGGTACTAAAATTACATTTCAGCTTCCGTTAGAAAATTAAGCTAAACTTAAGGTCAGCTCAATTCAAGATTAAGCAAGAACTTTCATAATAAATGATAGCTTAATCAAGAAAAAGAGGTGCCAATAATGGGAACATATATCGTTGAGACTGAAGATTTGACAAAGACATATGGAGCTGTAAATAGTGTGAGTCAATTACAAATGAAAGTTGGTAAAGGTGAAATTTATGGATTTCTAGGACCAAATGGGGCTGGGAAAACAACGACAATTAGAATGTTACTGGGATTAATAAAACCAACTGCAGGTAATATTAAAGTATTCAATCGAGATTTGAAAACAAATCAAATAGATATTTTAAGAGAAGTTGGTTCTCTTGTTGAATCACCATCTTATTATGGACATTTAACAGGTCATGAAAACCTAGAAGTAATTCGGCAAATGTTACAAGTACCAAAAAAGAATATTGATGAGGTATTGCGTATTGTCCGATTAGAGAAACAAAAAGATAAACTAGTTAAACAGTACTCACTTGGAATGAAGCAACGCCTTGGCATAGCAATGGCACTACTTGGAAATCCCAAATTGTTAATTTTAGATGAACCCACAAACGGATTAGACCCTGCCGGGATTCAAGAAATTCGTGAACTCATCAAACAACTGCCAAAGCAATATGATATGACAGTTGTTATTTCTAGTCATTTGTTAAATGAGATGGATCAAATTGCAACACAAGTAGGCATTATTAATAGTGGGCAGCTTATTTTTCAAGACAAAATGGAAGTGTTACGCAAAAAAAGTCAAGCATCAATGAAAATACGTGTAAATGATGTAGTAAAGGCACATCAAATTTTAGAACAGCATCATATTCATCTTGGACTTGAAGGTGATTGTCTTGTTACGCGTCAACAAGAAGATCACCTTATTTCTCAAATAAATTATTTATTAGTACAGCAGAATATATCAGTGTATCGAATTGAAGAAGAGAAGCATACGTTGGAGGAAATATTTCTAAGCTTAACAGAAAAAGGTGGTGTTTTATAATGATTGCTGCCTTAAGAAGTGAATTATTGAAATTAAAAAGAAAGAAATTATTTTTAGTGGTATTTTTGATACAGTCTTTAGCATTACTTTGGTTATTTGCTATTGTGTCACAAGAAAAAAAGGAATTTCTAAATTGGGAGTCGCTTCTTTCAAGAATAAGTATGATAAATGCATTATTTTTACCTATAATGATTGCGACAATTACATCTCGAATAATTGATTTTGAAAATAAGGGGAATACCTGGAAGCTATTGTGTGCAATTCCCACATCTAGGCAGCTAGTATATATAACCAAAATAATCTTTAGTCTCTTTTTTCTTGTATACGCAGGTGTAATTTCTATTTCTGTAATTATATTAATAGGAAAAATCTTTAATTTTGATAGTGGAATTCCGGTGATATTATTACTGAAATATGGTTGTTTTACCATTATAGGATGTATTCCTATGGTTATTTTGCAACTTTGGATATCTTTGGTAGTGAAAAATCAAGTATTTGCTTTAACGGCAGGTGTAATCGGCTCATTTCTTGGGTATTGTGGGCAGATGTTTCCTTGGAAAATATGGATAATTTGGACCTATTCATCTCTGACAAATCCAATTTCTTTGGCGTTTTCCAATGGAAAAATAGTGTATTTCCCAAACCAAGAGGTCATGATGAATCTTTTGTTAAGTTTAGGAGTTAGTTTATTATTTATCGTTCTTAGCACTGTTCATTTTGCGCACAAAGATATTCATTAGGAGGATGCAAATATGTTATTAAGCTCATTTCGATGCGAATTATTAAAATTAAAACGTTCAAAAATATGGATTGTAATGACATTCATTCCGCTTATTTGTATTGTGCTTGGACTCATAAATTTTGAAGTAAACTACGATGTCTTAATGAAAGTCTCAACAAATGAGTGGGAGAAAGCTTGGACACAAGTTGGATTAATTTATGGATTATTTTTATTTCCTGTCGTAGTAAGTATTTATTGTGCATTTGTATGCCGCTTTGAACATAGTGAGGGAAATTGGAAAAAAATCATCTCTTTACCAATTCCATTTCAATATGTGTACATGGCAAAGTTATTAGTAATATTTATGTTAACTTTATTGACACAAATATTTTTTTTAATTGCTTATATCGTAATTGGTAAGCTACTAGGTATTACAAGTCCTATTCCTTGGATTTCATTATTAAATTGGTCATTTAATGGATGGATTGGTACATTTTCAATTGCTGCACTACAATTATTCCTCTCATCTTCTATAAAAAGTTTTGCTGTTCCCGTTGGAATGAGTTTTGGTTTTACATGTATAGGAATGATATTTCATTACTTAAATATCGGGTATATATGGCCATTTGCGCAACCAGGATTAGCAATGGACCCTATTCACCTAGAAGGATTGCAGACTTCCTTTCAGTTTAGTAGCTTTTATGTGTTAAGTTGCTTATTTGTTATTATATTTACTTTTGTTGGAGTTCGAAGATTTACAATAAAAGATATTATATGAATAGAAGTACAACGAAATTATTGAAATATTAGGGGACAGAACAGATAAAATTTCTAGGTGAAATACGTGTATTAATAAAAAGAGCCAATTTTACCCTATCAAGAGTAAAATTGGCTCTTTTTATCTTGGCTTGCTTAGCGTGGTTTTTTTCCGGAATGATGGCGCTACCCTATGTCCATCAAGCTAAGATTTTAAGGTACCCCAAAAACGAAATTTTTATCTCTTGACAGTTATTCATGTAAATTCAGCTCGTTTTTTTCGTTTTGGGGAACAACCGATATCTTAACTTGATGGCGATAGGGTAGCACCAACAAAACGCGGATTCCGTACGCTAAGGCTGAATTACTTGATATAACAGTAAGCGTCAAACTGTCCCCACCTACCAATAGAATCAGTTCCATGTCAAAATCTCCTTACGTACAAGACGGAAAGGAGATTTTTTATGGCTAAAATAGATCAATCAATAGCGTGGAAGAATCGAGTGGACGCTTGTCGTTCCAGTGGTTTAAGCATCCGAAGCTCGTAAGAAAAAGAAAGATGTTTATTTAAGTTTTAATGCGTTCGCTTTTACTGTTGGTTATGATTGGTAGGGACATTCTCCATTAATAATTCGTAGGAAAGAGATAAACATTAGAAAAACTGTCAATGAAAATTCATGTAAACCCTCTAAAAAAGTCTTACAATCAAAGCAGAGAGACTTTGGAACGGGAGGCACTATCCATGAATCGAATTGAACGTGAAGAGAAAACAATTAGCATTATGATTGATATGTATTGTAAAAACGAACATGAACAAGATACTATATGTGAAGAATGTCAGAAGTTAAAAGAGTATGCTTATTTTCGTTTATCAAAATGTCCATTTCAAGAGAAGAAGCCAGCATGTCAAAATTGCAAAATTCATTGTTATAAACCAGATATGAAAGATTTTGTTAAGGATGTTATGAAGAAGAGCGGACCGAAAATGATTTTAAAACATCCATATTTCGCGGTCATGCATGTTGTTGACACAATGAAGAAGGCTCCTGACTTACCGAAAAGAAAAAAGAACTAAAAGAAAAAACGGGTTGTCTAACAAGCCCGTTTTTTCTTTTATTAACGTAAACGACAAATAGGCCTAAAAGGGCATACGGCAACGATTACTTTTTTTTTGATCCACTCGTCAATTTTTATGGTTTTTGAGGCGTTTTACTATGCGGGTGTTTTTGCCCATTCCCTCGAAAAGGAGGAATAAGGTTTCAAATATTAATAAGTTGTATTTCTGACATGATGTATAAATTTCTAATGTATTAAGTTAAATCCCCCATTTGGGGGATTTGGGCAAAAACAACTCATATGGGATCTGTGTAGTAAAACACCTCGAAAATTCTAAAATTACAAGTGGTTCATAGAAAGACTACTCTTATTAACAATACAAATGGAACTTGCTAAATTTTTATATGCAATATTACATATAAAAATTTATTGATATAAATGTAAGCGTTTACTGTAATAAAAGCATAAAGATTAATCACATCTTAGCACCAACAAAAGAGGAGGAAATAATATGGCAATTGCAATGGCAGTTTTATCATTTATAGGTGGAGTACTTCCATTAGTAGCAGAACTTTTAAAAGCAGTAATGTAAGTTCATTATTCCGCAATTATTTATAAAAATTATCATACAAATGATCTGTATATCAAAAGTGAATTAATTTGCAGATCATTTGTGTGAGCAAAGTCCCTTTAAATATTATAAAGGGACTTTTTTAGGTTTCTATATAATGGGATAGCACCACAGCGCCATCAAGCTAAAGAACCAAAATCTTCCCATAACGAAAATTCTATACATTATTGACTACTGATAATGTTGTGTTATGTAACCCTGACATGAATAGAATATTTTTAATGTAACATTTTGTTATTTTCGATAAAATGGAATAAAAAGGAGATGATTATACTGGAAATCTTTTTCTATTTCTTAATCATTCTGTTATTTCTTGCGATTGATTACTATCAATTAGATATGGATAGCAAAAGATGGGGATGGTTTAAAAATAGGAGTAAAAAGCAAAAAATAATCTTTTTACTTTTGTTCTTCTCTTAACTTTCATAGGATACATACTTCTTGATTTTAAATACTTTAAAATCTGAAACCTAGAGTAAGCTAAATTACTATTTAGACTCACGCAAATGATCTGGACATCAATTCATCTTTGATATGCAGATCATTTGTATGATAATTTTTATAAATTGTACTTAATAACCCCATTTTTATATTTTTTTGTATTCGGTAAAGTGAAATTAGAATGAGAAATTACGTGTTCGGTTAAGAAAATCACTGATTTTTCATTAAATAACTATACCGAAGTCATATTCGGTATAGTAAAATGCCATAAAAAACATAGAAATTGTCGAGTGGCTCAAAAAAGAAGTAATCGTTGTCGTACCCCATGCCCATCAACTTAAGAATTTGCTTTACCCCCAAGTGTAAAAAAAACGCCATCCTTTCCTATAAGTCTACAGAAAGAAAGCGTATTTTTTCATTTTAGGGGGTATTTTATTTTGTTAGCTTGATAGTGATGTGGTGCTACCCCTACAAGATAAAATATAAGAAAAAACACCCGCCTAAATTAGAAAAATTTTCAGTTGTGGCGGGTTATTCTTTGAATCGTTTCCGTACCACAAGAGTTCATCTCACTTCAGATTAATTTTCAGTAAATTCTAATTATTTTAGAGAAAGATTACACATACTTACATGTTTTTGAGTGGAGTTATAAAATTATATGTATGAAATTTAAGATTTTAATTCTTTCATATAAAGGGGAAGAGAAAATGAAGAGAAGCAAGAGGCTATTAGTGATAGGAATTACAGCAGCTAGTATTTTAACATTTCAAGATTTTAGTGTTTACCAAATAGGACAAACAAACAAAGTTATGGCTGCAGAAACATGCTTAAAAGTATCGAATCAAGCCGAACTTTTAGAAGCTTTGAAAAAAAACACTAGTGTTATCGAGATTATGCAAACATTTACTGTTGATCAAACAATCACAATTCCAGAAAACGTAACGATAAAAGGACATACAATGGATACAAAGCTAATATTTCAAACAGGCATTGATGGTGTTGAAGTTACAAATAATAATACTATTTCTAATTTACGTATAGAAGTATCACCTAAAAATAGAGCGATTTTTAATTCTTACACTCAAAATTCGATAGGAAAACTGAATGTTGAAAATGTAGAAACAATTGGTAGTGTCCAAATTTTAGCAAAATCGAAAGTTCAAAATGGACATATCGATATTAATAATTTACATATCATTGAAGCAGACGTGCTGGATAGAATAGAAAGGCCAAAGGGTTTTGGTGTATCAGTTATCCAAGGAGCATTAACTATTTGGAACCAACAACCATCGAAGGATTCCATTCTTTCGGTTCGTTTAGATGGGATAAGTATTGGAGAAAAAGGAAAGCCAATTTTGGGAAGTGGTGTTTTCTTAAGTGGATATGGACATAATGCTCTACCAAATAATAATGGGATTTTAACCGCCAATGTTGTTAATACCGGCGAAATTCACTCTACAGGGAATATTAAGTTTGGGACACCTGATGTTATTTCGGGTGGGGTATTTGTAGTACATGGTGCAAAAGTAAATAATTTAACTAATAGAGGAAAAATCACAACGTATGGTGCAAATGATATGGTACTAGATAATTGGGGTGAAGTAACACAGTGGATTGCAAAAGATTCTATTACCTCTTATGGACCAAGTGGAGTTGGATTTGTCAATTTTGGTAAAATAGATAAAATTAATGTGCTAAGTACAATAGAAACATTCGGTTTAGGAGCTCGTGGTTTTAATGCATACACTGGTGAAATTGGTACTGCAAATTTCAAAAAAATCATCACGCATGGGGATGGTGCAACTGGCATACAAACAAGTACTCAAATTGAAAATTTAACAGTGAATGATGGGATTTTTACATATGGAAATATAGGAGACTCTTTAGTTCAAGGTGTTATAAAGAAAATTGCGGCTCATGGACTGAGTCTATTAAAAGGTACGAAAGCAAATACAATTGAGATTAATGGTGGGATTCATGTCGAAGGCAAAGATGTAAATACCTTGAATGTTGAAAATGGTGTTTATATAAAATCACTAATTGTAAATGAACAGAGTAAAAGTTAACTGAATTCCGATGGGCAAAAATAACTTATAGAATACATTAAAATTTTAAATAGTTAGTTTAACCCAAGTGTCCTTGACTTACAGGACGATTGGGTTATTTTTTTACATAAAATTGAAATCATTAACAGGTTTATAAAAAAACGACGTTTCAGATTGTCTTGTAATGGGTTTTGATATCAATGGTAATACAGTTTGTATCAGAATGAATAAATTATCTTATAAGGCTGATAAATGTCGTTTAACTAATATGGAAAATAACTGTTGATTTTTCGTACTTAAAACTTACTTTTTATGGGAAAAGTCAATAATCAATAATTTGAAGTGAATGGTGTTTCCAGCCAATTTTCATTCGTATTTTATCACTGGGCTTTTTAGTCATATCTAATACTTTTAACCAAGTGATACATTTGTTACCAGTTCCTTTTCCGCGACCTTCTATTAAGAAGCGTTCAATCTTTTTTTAGTCCATCTCATAACACACACTTCCTAATAATGAATACTTTGATAAAAACTAATGTTCTCCTTTAATTATCATTCTAGTTTTTAACATAGATCAACTAAATATTTTTGAATCTACAAAAGAAGGGGGATAAGGAAGGTAATAATTTGAGAAGTACATTTTTATGTAGAGAATTTCAGCGCATAAACCAACGTGGCAACAAGCCTAAGTCCTTGTATACGTATTGTATAAAATTTATTGTAATTATGGTACGTGAAATTATTTTCAGCACCAAATTGTTTAATTAATTCTCAAAACAACGGGCTCTTTGTACTTTAATTTTATGGAAGTGGGAAGAATGAACAGCAAGGGGTACAAAATATAAATAAGGAGAAGAAGGGAAGGGGAATTAATGAGAATGAGTTTTATAGAGAGGAAACCAAATTACAGAAGAAAATCTCTTTATTTTTTAGATCCGGCTAATACTTATTTGCAAAATCTAGTACAAACGAAAAGCTTCTTTAAATTAATCATTTTAGTCGTTATAAGTTTTACTACAGTTTACTCTCCGTATATTAATATAGTTCGTATCCTTGTAAAAGATATAAACATAATACTTAGAGATATAGTTACATCACTATTTTTCATATTTCCCGTTACATTGATATTTTTATTAATAATGAGGAACAAAGAAAAATGCTGTTTAAAAGGTAACTGTAAAGCAATATAAGAAATCGGTATTTTATGCTTTATTAGTTATTTGTTCAGTATTGCTTACTGTATGTGGGATAACTACTTTTACTACATATAAAGCCTCATCAAATCCAGGTATGGATGTAAGCTTAATATCCTTATTACTTAAAATCCCAACGATATCTATTCAGCTAATTGGTGAAAATATAATGTTTATTTCTTTTCTACTATTTTGGTATAAGATTTTTCAAATTATAAAATGTAAAAACTCTCTATTATTGGGACTTTCTTTATTATTTTCTAGCCTTTCCTTTGGTCTTCTGCATCTTTCCACTTACAGTTTCAATTGGATTCAATGTGTTCTTATAATTGGAATTCCTGCTGCTTCTCATATGATTTTATTTTTAAGATATAAAAATGTACATTTGGGGTATTGGATGCATTTAAATTATGATTTATTGGTGATGATGTTCGTCATTATTGGAACACTTTTCTCTAATTACTAAACGATTTCAATAAAGTTATTAAATTTTTGATGTAGATTACTTCACCGCACTTAAAAATATAACAATAAAGTCGTTTAAATCTAAGAGTTATTTCATAATCGCGCCCGATAGTGGAAAAGTGAAGAACGCGAGGGAGTTACATTAATAATCCTCAGTTATTTTACTAAAGCTCCCGTGAGCCCAAAAAGAAAAACGTCCCCACATTTTGCAGGAACGCATAATAAACATTTACTTTTCTGCTGAGATTATTAAGAACATAGGTCTACGAAGTTCTTCTTTCATTTCGGGAATACTCTTTAACATTTCTTCGGAAGGAATTGGTCACTGGAAGTAGGAGAAAACCTCATCGTTTTTACACCAGAGAAATCGGGAACCTACATGTACAGTTTCTGGATGGGAATGATCCGCGGTGTAATCATTGTGAAAGAGGCATAGGAGGAAGTGAAAGCTCCATAAAGAAAATCGACTGTATCCAATGAAGATAGCCGGTTTTAAAAATATTTAGAAAATCCAGTTGACAGTTCATCTACTGCGTGTTACGATGCACCTGTAGTAGGTCACACTGAATAGTGAGGTTGCAAAAATATTTTTAAGAAAAATAGTTGACACCTTCTACTCAGTGATGCAATATATATGTAATGAGTAATACTGAATAGCGTGATTTTCCAAAAGCTATTCAGTAAAAATTCACCTTAGTACTCTGTTATACTGAATATAAGTCAGACAAAATAGAGGAGGTAAAGGAGGATTTAAACATGGAAAATTTAACTGAAATGCTGAAGGGTTCGCTGGAAGGCTGCGTGCTGGAAATCATCAGCCGCCATGAAACCTATGGCTACGAGATTACCCGACGCCTGAACGAACTTGGGTTTACCGAAGTCGTGGAAGGGACGGTCTATACCATCCTTGTGCGATTAGAAAAGAAAAAACTTGTGAATATAGAAAAGAAACCGTCAGATATGGGGCCGCCTCGCAAGTTTTACTCACTTAATAAGGCTGGCCGCCAGGAACTTGAATTATTTTGGAGAAAATGGGATTTTGTATCATCAAAAATCAACGTCTTGAAGTCAATCTAGCTTCATAAGATATTCCGTCCGATATTTTTGGAGTGTCTTGTTCAGCTTTATAAAAAAGGAGGAAAAATAAAATGTTGGAAATGTTCAAAAAAATGATTGGTGATAAAAAAGAGTACAAAATGATGATGGCACGGGTTGAAGCCCTTCCAGAGGACTACCAGTTTGTATTTAAGAAAATTCAAAACTACATGTGGAATTTCTCAGCGGGCAACGGGATGGATATGCTGCACATACAGTATGAATTAATCGAGTTGTTCGAAGCCGGTGCGGCGGAAGGCAGACAAGTGCTGGAAATCACTGGGGACGACGTGGCGTCCTTTGCCGACGAACTAGTGGCAAACGCTAAAACCTATGTCGCCAAGTATCGTGAAAATTTGAATCAGAGTATCATAAAACGATTGGGAAAAAAGTAAATTCAATAGATAATACCGACTGAATAGCTGATTACAAATGTGAATTGCCATCTTCGCTATTTAGTAAAAATTTACCTTAGTACTCTGTTATACCGATTATCAGTCAGACTAAATAGAAGGATATAGGCAATCTAGCTCCGCAAGGCGCTTTTTATAAGGAGGAAAAAAGTATGAGCAATCCAGCCATTTCTGTAAAAGGGTTAAAAAAATCCTTTAAAGACAAGGAAGTCTTAAAGGGGGTGGATTTTGAGGTGCGGCGTGGTGAGATTTTCGCACTGCTGGGCTCAAATGGAGCGGGCAAGACGACGACGGTTAACATCCTCTCGACGCTGATGAAGGCCGATGGCGGCGAAGTAGGTATTTGCGGCTTTGACGTCCAGCGTCAACCGGGGGTTCAGCCGAGATACGTGTAAAAACGGGTCATAGGCTTACTTTTATTTCTAGTCAATGACCCATTTTATGTTTATACCGGTATATTTTCCTCTACTGGTTGAGGGATGCTTTGTAAATCGATGACAAAATCACCAAAACGTTTAATGTGGCTTGTAAGGTATGGGACTCAGCATAACATGATCTTCTCGTGAAAACTTATACCCTTCATTTATGGGGCGAATTTATTAAGCACACAGAGAAGCTGAAGAGAGCTCTTTTATTTTTGTTCCGCAATCGGTCCATATGCTGGAAAAAGAAAGGGATTTAGATAGGGCATCTAGAAAGTTAAAGTTACTTCCAGAAAAGGGCAGTATTGAATTAGATAAGTAGATAGATAAAGATATATAGCTACAAGTCCTAAAGGGCGTAGATTTCGAGGTGGATAAGGGCAGTATTTTCGCCCTGCTCGGCTCCAATAGGGCGGGCAAGACAACGGTTGTAGAATAAACGTCTGATGAACACATGGATCTATGCTAAGTTCAGGACATATCTCGATTCTGATAACCCAGAAAAGGAAGTGAGTCAGATTTTGATTGCCAATATTCATTTTCTTTGATGCATCGAATCCACCTTTTTGACAAAGGGCTTTCAAGCATGAATAACAAAAGAGAATTTGTAGTTTTAAAACAATAGGGCTGATAAAAAAGTAAAAAGAGGGAAACCAAATGAAAAAGATTACAACAGAAGATTTTCGTTCATCAGAAAATGGGGAAAAAAGGAGAGATTCATGATGGGACAAAGTAACAAAGGCTTTTCCGAAACAGGGCTGCGCAAAATGCGCAACGTACTGGCGCAGCATGTCGATTCTGGGAAGATTCCTGGGCTTGTCGCCCTAGTCAGCCGAAACGGTGAGACGCACGTCGAAGCGCTCGGTACAATGCGGCATGATGGTGGTGCACCGATGCGACGTGACACGATCTTCCGGCTTGCGTCCACTACCAAGCCGATCACGGTTTCTCCGGTAATGATCCTGCTCGACGAATGCAAACTGCATTTGGACGAGCCAGTAGACAAATGGTTGCCCGAACTCGCCAACCGGCAGGTGCTGAAACGACCCGACGGTCCGCTGGACGACACCGTTCCGGCACGGCGTCCGATCACTGTACGTGACCTGTTGACCTCCACATTCGGACTTGGAGTGGATCTGACTTTGATGGGCTCTCCGATCCAAAATGCGATCTTCGAAAATGGATTATTCGACGCGCCAGGGATGGAGTTGCCAGAGCCCGATGAGTGGATGCGACGCTTGGGCACACTCCCGCTGAGCTACCAGCCCGGAGAGCGGTGGCAGTACCATGTCAGCCTCGAAGTGCTTGGCGTGCTCATTGCTAGGGTCACAGGTCAGACATTCGAGTCGTTCCTGCGTGAACGCATCCTCGATCCGCTGGGGATGAAGGACACCGGTTTCTACGTGCCCGAGAGTAAGATTGCCCGTCTGCCACCCGCCTGTAACCCTGATCCGCAGACGGGAGAGTTCATCGTGTGGGACGAGGCCGCAGGCGGACGTTACAGCAAACCTCCAGCATTCCAAGCAGGCGGCGGTGGGCTGCTCTCGACCGTCGATGACTATCACGCGTATTTACAGATGCTGTTGAACCAAGGGATGCACGGGAACAAACGAATCCTGTCCCGACCCGCAGTCCAGCTGATGACCACCAACCGACTCACGCCAGAACAACAAGCATTCCGAGAGGACTTGGCTAAAAACAACGTCCATTTGTCGTTTGGCCAAGGGATACAAGGCGGCTGGGGCTTTGGGATGGCGGTGCGTACCTACCTCGGAGACTACGCGTCCATCGGACAGTTCGGCTGGGACGGCGGAACCGGCACCGCAGCTTACGCTGACCCGGACAAACAGCTCACCGGAATTCTGTTCACCCAAGTTGGGATGTCCACTCCGGATTCAGCGTATGTTATCCAAGACTTCTGGACCACGGTCTATCAAACAATCGAAGACTGAAACCGAGCCCGCGGTTCGTCGTTCGTTTAAAAAAAGGCTGGTGAATTTCATCGACCTTATTGGGGCAGAATCAGGACGTGACGCGGAGTTGGTTGGACGGAGTGGAAGCGGGCAGGGGCATGGCCGCAAGTCCTTGGAGGTCTATTCAAAACTTGCAATCACCGATGCCCAGCAGGGATATAACGAGGTCATCAATAATTTAATTACATCTACATTACGGGTGGTGTCAGCTTCGCTGGTACTACCCCCAATAGGGGCTTAGCTTAACAAGCCAAATTAAAAAGTCGGTTCCTAAAAAACTGCCCTCCAATTGTTAGACTGTGTCTAACAATTGGAGGGCAGTTTTTTATGTCTAAATTTTCTTCAAAAGAAAAAATACGAGCAGTGAGACGGTATTTAAGTGGCAATGAAGGTGGAAAAACAGTTGCTAAATCTATAGGGGTTCACCCCAGTATACTTCACCAGTGGATTAAACAATATGAATTTTCGGGTAAAAATGCTTTTGAAAAACGCTATACATCTTACTCTGTGCCGTTTAAACTGGATGTACTCAATTATATGAATGAAAAAGGGACATCTATCAGGGAAACAGCGGCGATTTTCAATATTCCATCTTATGAAACACTTCGGAAATGGAAAGTGGCTTATGAAGCAGGAGGATTGGATGCCCTACAATCAAAGAAAAAGGGGCGTCCATCCATGAAAAATAAAAAACTTAACACGACCAAAGATCAAGGAATGGTTGAAGGTTCAATAGAGGTACTACAAGCGGAGAATGAGCGTTTACGTATGGAAAATGCGTATTTAAAAAAGTTAAATGCCTTAGTTCAAAACAAGGAGAAATCACGAAACAAGACAAAGCCCAAGTAGTCTATGAATTAATGCATGAATTTTCAGTGAAGGTGCTACTTCAGCTCGCAGGTATTCCGCGAAGTACGTATTATTATTGGGTTAAAAGATTCGATCTTCCTGATTCAGATGTAGAACTAAAAGGATTGATTCGAACAATTTATGACGAACATGAGGGGCTTTATGGTTATCGTCGTATTCGTGATGAACTTACGAATCGCGGACATAAAGTAAATCATAAAAAAGTGTATCGTATCATGAAAGAATTGGGGTTAAAATGTCTCGTTCGTATGAAAAAATATCGCTCTTATAAAGGAACAGTTGGAAAAATTGCACCCAATATTTTAAATCGCAACTTCCAAGCTGAAAAACCAAATAAAAAGTGGGTTACGGATATTACGGAGTTTAAATTGTTTGGAGAAAAGTTATATCTATCACCAATGTTGAGTTTATTTAATGGTGAAATTATCACATACACAATTGGTTCAAGACCAACTTATTCACTTGTTTCAACGATGTTAGAGCAAGCATTTGAACACTTAACAGTCAAAGATACACTCTTGATCCATTCTGATCAAGGTTGGCACTATCAAATGAAACAATACCGTCATTCTCTTACTAAACGTGGCATTACACAAAGCATGTCTCGTAAAGGAAACTGTTACGATAACGCAGTGATTGAAAACTTCTTTGGCATCATGAAGTCAGAATTTCTGTATCGAAAAGAATTTAAGAGTATAGAACATTTTAAGCAAGAACTAGCAAGATATATAGAGTACTATAATCATAAAAGAATTAAGGCAAAACTAAAAGGCATGAGCCCGGTACAATACCGGACCCATGCCCAAAAGGTTGCCTAATGAAATAACCTGTCTAACTTTATGGGGGCACTTCAATGTATGATGACCCCTAATAGGAAGAACGAAAAAATTTTTTTAGGAGAAAACTCAAGATTACAGCCAAATTTTTGCTAATTGAGAAACTCCTTCTATTATCTTTTTTTCACATAAATCACCCAATCCAAGTTGAATATGTGGATATCGTGGTATATATTTCGAGAAATATTTTGAACAAGGATAAACTACAATTCCGTGTTCATATGCCCTTTCAATTAGCATTTTTTCACTCATTTCTGTTTTTACTTCAATAATAACGAAAATTCCGGAGCTACCACCTTTTATTTCAACATAATTCTTAAAATGTTTTAATAATTCCCTATTCAATAGATTCATTTTACGTTTATACAAAGCTTTCATCTTCCTTAAGTGTGAGTACCAATTTCCTTCATTCATAAAGGTCGCCAGTGTTCGCTGATGAATAGATGAGGATGTTTGCTCAAGCAAAGGGAGTATCTTTTTATATTCACTTATTAGCCTCCTAGGCAAAACCATATAACTGACACGGATAGAGGGTAGCAGTGCTTTTGAAAAAGTTCCTAAATAAACCACCCTATCATTAGAATCTAAACTTTGAAGAGATGGTATAGGTTGATGGATGTATCGAAATTCACTATCATAATCATCCTCAATAATATATCCTTCCACCCTTTTTGCCCATTGAATTAACTTTAATCTTTCATTGACGGGGATAGTCACTCCATATGGAAAGTGGTGAGTAGGAGTGACATATAAAAGTCTAGAAGGCGATTTTAAAAGGAGATCGACTTGGATGCCTTGTTCTTTTACCGGGATTGGATCAATGATAAATGATTGAAGAACAAAAAGTTCCCTTGCCACATTATATCCAGGGTCTTCTACTGCCAGATAATGATAGTCTTGCTTTAGCAACAGCGACAAAAGTAATAACAAGTGCTGTGTACTACTGCCAATAATAATTTGTTCTACAGAAGTATTAACCCCTCTTGATTGAAACAAGTAATCTGCTAGTACCTTTCTTAATTTAATATCGCCTTGTTTTTCTCCGTATGAAAACATGCTAGAGTCTTTAACGATTTTATTTGTAAGCATTCTCCATTTTTTCAAAGGGAAGTTCGCTTGATCCACTGTCCCAATCTTAAAGTCAATAGTTTTCATGTCAGTTTGATTTTTTTCATGATGCTGTTCTCTAATGGATTCATAATTAAGCGTTTCATCCGATATAGCGGCCTCTACAAAAAAACCCTTTTTGTTCTCACTTCGAATATATCCTTCCGATTGCAATTGTTCATAGGCTACCTGAGTTGTGTTTCTGCTGACCTCTAATTGGAGAGCAAGTTGTCTAATCGATGGCAACTTTGTATTCCTTTCTAATTTACCAGATAAAATCTGAGTACGTATGTATTGATAAACTTGTTGGTACATAGGAGTGTTACTTTTTCGATTGATATTAAATATTAGTTCATTCATCATTGAAATACCTCATCTGTCATTTGTGTTTATTGTAAACTGTACCTTTCATAAATGACAGTATAAATGAATAATGAATTTAGAAAAAAATTTAATCTGGGAGATAACTTATGACAATATTTATGTACATATTTTGTTTGATTGTATGGGGACTCAACTTTATTGCAGTAAAAATTCAAGGAACTCCTGTCAGCTTGGAATTATCCTTAACTTATCGTTTAGTTATGACAGCCTTTTTATTTTTGATTCTTGTTTGGTTCCTTCGACCAAGAGGGATGCCAACAAGAAAAGATATCCCATTTGTAATAGTTTTTGGTGTATGTAACTTTGCATTAAGCTACTTATGCCTTTATTACGCCACAATTTTGAGTTCTGCAGCAATCGTAACATTGGTTTTTTCATTAAAGGTGATTTTGACCCCGATTACTCTCCGGATTTTTTTAAAAGAAAAGTTACATTCACGCGTTTTGTTTGGGGGGATTTTGGGTGTATTAGGCGTATGTATTCTCATCTATCCGAATTTGAACAACTTTCAAGGGTCCAATGACATAAAAGGAATTATGGTTGCGATCTTAGGTACGCTTCTTACAGCAGTAGGTGATGCCAGCTCCGCACGAAATGCAAGTCACAAGGTGAATCCTATCTATGCAAATGCCATTGGATTTACAGTGGGCAGTATATTGATGGGAGTAATTGTATTATTTCAAGGACAAGAATTTATATTTCCAACATCGTTTTCATACTTATCTGTGTTGCTATATTTAACTCTGGTTGCTTCATTTCTAGCATGGTTATTCTATTTGAAGCTTGTAGAAAAAATTGGAGGAGCTCAAAGTGGCTATATGGTTGCACTTTTCCCGGTAATTGGAGGAATAGCTTCCGTTTTAATCGGTGAGTCAGATCCATCATTGTATTTGTTTGCTGGTTGCTTTTCTAGCTGTATTGGCGCCGCCATCGCATTAGGTTTTGGAACTCGGAAGCAACATGCGAAATCGCCTCTAAGAAGAGTTAATTAAGAAGGAATAAGTCTTGTGAACTTGAAAATAGCGCTCATTTATTAAGAATGCATGAACACTTAAACAAATGGAATATAGACGGTTCTGTTGCAAAGATTTTATCTCTTTAAAAATATGGTATAAAGATACAAATCACAGGAATAAACGACATATTATATACAAAATATCGTATAATACATTCAATGTTTTAGGATATTTTTAAACTTTGCAACAGAACCTGAATCTTCATGCGTTGCGCATCTTTATTAAAGTAGCTGAATTAAAAAGTGTTACAAAAGCAGCCGATGCGCTTTCGATCAGCCAGCCGGCAGTAACCGTTCAAATCAGAAATTTGGAAAAGGAAACAGGTCTAAAACTAATAGAAACAGAAGGAAGAGGGATCAAGCTTACAACAGAAGGAGAGTTTTTAGTTGGATGTGCTAAAAGCCTATTTGATATGGAAAAGGATATTGAAAATAAGCTTCTGCAGCTAAAGAATGGCGAAATACAAGAACTAAGAATAGCCTCAACTTATTTGCCAGCTAATTTTTTATTACCTGTCTGGCTAGCAAAATTCAAAATGGATTTCCCCTCAGTTCAAGTAAACCTATATAGCGGAAATTCCAATCAAGTATTAGAAAACCTACTTCAATTCAAGTCTGATATTGCTTTCGTAGTGAAAGAAGAGTGGAATAATCCTGATATTCATCTTGATCACTTAATGGATATCGATTTTTGGTTTATTGTTCCACATGGTCATAAATACGATGGACAAGAAGTATCATTAAGCGAATTGATGACGGAGCCGTTTTTTATTAAGAGAAGAAGGAAATTCTACGAGGGAAATCCTATTTTCATTATGCAAAATTTATAGAGTCCCTTTCCCAAATATCGGATTGCAATACCATGGCCTAAATGAATCAATTCGTTCAGTCGTTGCTGGATATGGTACTATGCTAGCTCCAGCACTAGCAGTTAGGGACTATTTGAAACGAGCAGAAATAGGGCGAGTGATTGTTAAAGGAATTGAGATAAGACGACCTGTATATATTTGCAGCCGTAAAAGAGATAAAGAATTTACCGTAAATCTAAATAGATTTATTGATTATGTAAAAAGTAGTTATACGGTAGAAACCTCCATTTCAGATAATGTTATTTAGTATGAATGGTCTGAAGCTTCATTTTTGAATAAAAGAATGCGGATACTTTGTTATTAGGGTAGCACCACATCACAATCAAGCTAAGAAAAGCGAATACCCCAAAACGAGAAAATTGGCATCTCCAGATGAAAATGTACAATTTTTTGTTTTGGGGGCGTTATAGAATTCTTAAGTTGATGGGCATGGGGTACGGCCACATAGCCATCAAGCTAAAGTTTTATAGCACCTCCAAAACGAAATTTTGTGCTAATTTGTAAAAAAATAAGTATCGTAACATATATGTTTTTTACCTGTATTTATGAATAATTTTAGATACTTACATGATAAGCATCCAAATAGGGTGCTTTTATCATGGGTTAAACATGCACTTGCAACTGAGTTTATTTTAATGCGTAAAGACGGTACTACAGCTGGTTCATGGAAACTAGGAAGATTCTTTGTCTTCTCCCATCCTCTTTAGAGCTGTCACTTTGGTGATGGATTTTTTTTCATTTGAATAAAAGGATATTTATGGTTTTTGTTGAATGAATAGATTGAGAAAGGTGGAGAAATTATGCAATATGGAGAAATGTTGAAAGAATTAGCGGTAGGGGGAATATATATCGAAAAACAAATTTCTAATTTGTTATGCAATAATAGAAAAGAATTAACTATTTTATGCGATTCTGTAACAAAGTTCGGTGAATCCGAAACAGAAAGATTTCAAGTGATAGGTAAATATGAAATATATGTTCATAAAAATCAAGGTTACTCTTATCATGCACCATCAAAAAAGACAATGGTTTATGTTATAGAAAAGATTTAAAAAGCATCCAAAACGGGTGTTTTTTCTTTGTTATATAGAAATTATACATTAAACTAGTAAAACATTGAATGAGACGAGCATATATTAAAATATGACATTCATTCTTTATAATCGTATTGGGCGAGCACATTGTAGTGCTCTTTTTTTATTGAACCAAATGGACATTTGAAGAGATAGTACTTCCACTTCCTTTTCTTAAAATATCCTTAAATGTATCTAGATTTAAGGGTATAAAAAAAGAAAGTGGTATAATTTTCTAAAACGGACTAAATAAAGTTGATTTTAGAAAAGGGTTAGAGGGAAAATGTTTCAGAAATTTAAATTTTATTTAATCAGCATTGTGGTCAGTTCGATATTAGGGGGAATTATCTTAGGTGCTAATTTCTTGTTCCAAAACATATACGGATTAATTGCAGGTAAGGGATTTTATTTTAATATGTGGCCTTCTATTATTATATTTTGCATAGTGTTTATTTCTAGTTTTGCATATATGTTGAGGCAGGGGCCAGATATACTTATTAATGATTAATTCTATAGTTATTTCGTTAGGCGCTACCGTGATCGGTTTAGCGTCTTATTTGTTGTTAAGGGATGATAAAGGGTAAAAAAACAAACGAACACAACGAACTCCTGTTCATCTATCCTTTCCTTTTAACCCTATATAATGTGTGACATTATAATACATCGTATAATTATAGTGTTTCATAATTATTTTCTTAACTTTTGATAAAAATATTCTGAAGATGTCTTTTTATTGATTTCGTGAGATAGGTAAAATAAGAAGGGGGTTCGGAATCATTTTTTATCTCTAATATCTCAAAATCTAAGAATACTCTTCGTTTTGAGATTCCAAAGGAATTTTGAGAAAAAAATAAATGGATAGACATTTTAGAAACGACTAATTAAATATGAACAAATAAGTAAGCTCAACCATACAAACGGTGGGCTTACTATAAAAATGAGTTAGAGATTAAATCACTATGTATTTTTCAAATTTCAACATTTCTCATCTCAATAATATAACATCACTATATATTTTGAGATATAGATTTTTGTTAATTTTATAACTACCGATAATATTTCTTATGTAAACTAATAAAAAATAAGTTTGCATTAAAAACAAAAGCCTCCTTGTTTGTTGTAGATTGACAGAATTATACCTACTTAATACAACATCTTTCAATAAAACTTACAGATCCGCAACTAATTATAAAATAAATTTCCAATTCATTTCTAATACTTATAAACTTAGCTTTTTAATGCATTTGAATAAGTATCTTATTCTTTGATTTTTAATCCCAACATTGTGGCAAAACCAATTGCTTGTTCAGTAGAAACTTCACATCCATCTCTTCCCTCAACATTCCAATCTGTTTCGCCATGTCTAACTAAACATACTACAGTCATATTAATCCCCCTGTTAATTTCGAGTTACATAATTATTTCTTTAAATATTGTATACCTCTTCCCTACTTGGGGTAGCACCACATGCTCATCAACTTAAGAATTTTATAACGCCCCAAAACAAAAAAATTGTACATTTTCACCCGGAGATGTCAATTTTTTCGTTTTGGGGTATTCGCTTTTCTTAGCTTGATGGTGATGTGCCGTGCCCCAAAAAAAGTTTTATGCTAATCTATTTCTTCGCATCTTTCATGCTATAATATCCTAAATTAATCACAATTAAAAAATAACCACCCATAATTCCGGCAGCAAATGTCCATATGATCCTATGGTGTTCAATCTCATACATAATAATCGCACCGAGTATCGCTGCTGCAAATCGGTTAATCATACCAAGCGTCGGTGCTCTTTCTTTTTTTACAATGCTATCTCCAAACTTTTCAATACGCCTTCCTAAAATCCAAACACAATACATACTAACAAGCAAGCCAATGCTTGCACCTAAAAATTGGGCCGAAAAAGGCGTCATACCCCATCCTAATAACATCACGCCTAGCAAATAATACATTTGTATTTTAAATGCCCTTAATGCCATACGAATCATGCTGTGCTCCTTTACCTTTCTCATTGTATTTACATATCATCAAACTACATCTGCTATTATCAAAATTAAAAAACATATATATTATTATTTTCTAATATAAATATTATACGAAACAAGAAGCTGAACACTTCTATCTAACGCCGGATACTGATGCTCTCTTTCACATAGAAAAGAATGGTTTTATGTCGGTTTTTTATTATATATCTATGTTCAACAACATAGGATTTTCTGGGCAAAACAGCATTTTATCTCTTAACGTACAGGTAATCAATTAGAATGTGTCTAAATGTACAATTTTTCACTTTTGATAACGTGCCCCCTAGAATGAAATAACCGCAAAACATTGGTAAAACTATCTTGAATAATTTAAGAGTTAACTTTTCCAGTTAGAATCTTTTCGATAATTTAACACATTCTTATTCATGAATAATTCCTATATCCCTATTGATAGTAATAAAATGAAACACCATAAAATGCGCCGATAGTAGCGAAACAAAATATAAGTTTTCAACTTCATTTTGTTAATCTCCGAAAGGCAACAGGTTATATGTCTGACAACCGGAATGAAATACCCAAAAATAAGAGGGCAGGATCCATATTTATCCTTTATGTAACTTTATTCATTCTCTTTTCCTTCAAACTAATCCATTCTCCATATTTATCAATAAAAAGACGCCCTGCCTTTTTACCGTTCATGTAACTGATCAGTATACCCACAACGCTCCTACAAAACTTACTAAAATAGCAAGCTCATAATTCAGGACATTAATATTCGTAAAGTAACCTACGATTGTCATCATGACTTCATCAGAGATTGGTACTCCTGTAATTCCAAGAACAAGCATCAAAAAAATAGCGAGGTAACCATAGTCCGCAATAACCTGCGGTACTAATTCCATCTTTCAGACTTCATTTCTTCTGACATATGTTTTTTTAAATGTGGAAATTTTATTTTGCTCACCATTAAATAAGACAGTACGCATGTGCCAAGGGCCAGAAGAATTGGATTATTCAAAAAGCATAAAATGACAAGACACATTGCCGCAAATGGAATTGGAATCCCGATAAACGTCGGGAGCTTACTTTGTTGAATGTTAAATCTAGCAAGACGAAGCATTCCACAAATACTGTAAGCCAGTGCACATAGTATCCCTATAAACTGCAGACCATTTAAAGCGACACTATATGCAAGTATAGACGGAGCTACACCAAAGGTAACTAAATCCGCAAATAAGTCTAATTCTCTTCCTATCTCCGAAACAGAATCAAGTTTTCGAGCAATCATGCCATCAAAAAGATCAAAAAACATACCTGTAAAAATAAAAGTTACTCCTAAATAAATATCGTGAACTAGAACTGAGTAAATAGCCAGAAGTCCACAGATAAAATTTGCTATCGTAATCATACTTGGTATATAACTCATAACGTGCATCTCCCCCTTTCAACTAACTAAGTTATGTTTCAAAAAAGTTAATTAAAACTCAGTGAACATATGCAACTTTTCTAATAAAAATCGTTCCATAGAGATTTTATTACTATTTGGGCTCAAGGGTCTTCTTTTTTTCTTCCAGTATAATTTGATTTATTTTAATTAAGGTATCGGTCATTTGCTGCAAGGCTTCGATATCAATTTTAGAGAAGTATTTCTCAATAAGTAAATCATCTAGCTGAGACAATCGTTCTATATACTTGCTACCATTAGGACCAAGTGTAAGGAAATACTCACGTTTATTGTTAGGATTTACGTGTTTCGAAATCATATTATGTTTTTCCAATTTAGATAAAACTTGGCTGACAGCACTTTTGGATATATTAAAAGTGGTCGCAATGTTGTTAGCTGTAGTATTTTTATTTAAATGAATATAGAATATCATGTTCTCTTGCTGTCCTGTTAGACCGAACTCAGACTTTAACTCCTGAGATAATAAAATGTTTAATTCATTGTAGGCTCGGTTCATTTCGGTAATTACTTCTTTATAAGAACTAGTCATATGATTCTTCCTCCACTCTTTTTGTTATTGCATTGTACGCCGTTTTTTCGTTTTGATATATAGTTAAGTTAAGTTAACTGTACAATATGTTTATGTTAGTGTAAAGTAAAATATATCTCAATACTTTAATTACAAATTCTTTTTTATAGTGCATAAAAAACTCCAATCTCACAGTAGTATTTGCAAGAATCCCTTGAACTTCACAAGGTACACCTTTTGGAGCATTTTTTTGTTATTACGCATTCAAAAATGTGAAATGAGAATACGCTGTAATCTAACATTACTATTAGGGGAAATCACAGGTTTGCTACTCTAGTTCACCATATCATTTACATAAAAGTAATGGATTAATAAATTATGGAGTTTCTAAGACTCGTTTTTTCAAGACAATTCAATTTACATTTAAGACATATATGTAAGATAAGAAACAAAAGGAGGAAATCTGTTGTTTCTTATGACAATAACGAACACGGAGGTATAAGATGTTGAAAAAATCGGATCTACGGATTATTCGGACAAAGAAATTTATATATGATGCTTTTATCAAACTGGTAGAGGAAAAGGGATACGACGCTATTACCATTCAAGACATCACAGATGAGGCACTCATTAATCGGGCAACATATTACTCGCATTACAGGGATAAACAAGATTTGTTAACAAAGCTTAGTGAGGAGGCACTAGGAGAATTCACAAGTAAGATGGTCCTATATGCCCATGTGCAGGAACATCAAATAGAACTTTCGAAATTCGAGGAGATTTTACAATCCATATTTGAGTGTATCGCCAAACATGCAGACTTTTATAAAACCATGCTTGGGCCTCATGGCATTCATGATTTTAAGCTACAAATGCAGCAGACTATCACGGATCACCTTGAACAAAATTTCGTTGAGCTTATACTTGGAAAACTTGACTTAGATATTCCGAAAGATATGGTATTGCATTTCATCACTTCCTCTGTTGTTGGGATAGCAATTTGGTGGCTTCAAAATGACATGAAATATTCACCAAAATATACTGCACAACAATTAGTGAAGCTTTTTACTAAAGGACCCTTGTGTGCGGTGGGTTTTATTTTTTTTCATGAGGGCTAGAAGAAGCAACTGTACCGTGAAGGGTCACCCTACATGCCCATCAACTTAAGAACAGAAACAAAATGGACTTTCGTTCAAGTAAACTAAAAAACCCTTAAAACACTATTTACCCTTAAAAATGGGCATGGCAAATAAACTTAATTAGGTATCATTTTTAAAAATCACGCGGTTTTCTTTCGTTTTCCAAATCAACTATACTCATAGACAACACCCATAATATCAAAGACTGTTTTCTTCTCATATCGATGAGATTTCCGTCCATTCTTATGTAGGAGATGGAACAGGCGGATTAGGATCTTTGTTATTTCTTGAGTGTTTTGTTGTATAGCTTGATACAACAGATACAAATGATCTTGAATCATTCCAATCGCTTTATATTCACTTAATTCTCTTTTCTTCTTTTTTAAAAGAAGTTGACGCATTTTAAACATAGTAGAGGAGCACAGGAAAATAGCGATTAGCTTTCCATATAATTGGCACTCTAATCGCTCCTGTTTTACATTGCGATAATGGTCTATTTTGAAGAATGATTTCCACGTTTTAAAGACAATCTCTATTTGCCAACGCAAAGTATATAATTCATGTACTTGTTCCATCGGAACCCATTCCTAAGGTGTATTCGTCACGTACACATTTAATCCAGCTATCACTTTACTTTTCTCTGAGTACGTTCTATTTTGTGATTTTTCTTTTTCCGCGATCTTCATTCGTCGTTTTTGAAGTTGTTTTTCTGTTAGTCGATTAAAGATAACACGTGTAAAAAGTTGTTGTTTATCACCAATATAAGCATGTTTTAATTCCAATGTTTCCCCAGGCTCTAGTTGATTTAAAAGTTGTTTCACATCGATTTGTATGTATTCTGATTGTTTTTTTATGGCTCCATTTTTAAAGTATTCCGGGGTTGGATTGTTCACATATACATTCGTATTTAATTTTAAACGAGAAATATAGTATGTACCTCGTTGATCCATTTGATCTAAGTCTTCCAATGAAAAATAACCTAAATCACGAATACATAAATCTCCTGGTCGTAAGGTATCTAAGCACTCCGTACCAAAGGTTTTGTCATTGTTTTTCCCTGGTCCAACTTGAAAGTTAAGAAATTCCCCACTGTGCAAATCATATTCTAATTGAATTTTGATTCCGGCTGTTTGGGCACATCCTCCAGAGCTTGGATATACATTCTCTAAAGCATTTGGCACTTGAAATACGGTGGCATCTAGAATACGGATTCGTTGGAAATAAGAAAAGAGATGGTTAGAAATTTGCGTTTGTTCACATACTTTTTGTTGTAACAGTAAAGAAAAAATATGTTGTAAAAACAAAACTGCTTTAGCATTTAAACGTTTATTTAAGCCCTCAGGACTGAGTAAAGTACCAGTAGCTGCATGAAGCCTACTACATAATCGCACTAAGGGATCACTTGCCACACGTTGACTCATCCAAATACAAATAGTAGCTAAGTCTGAGCCAGAAAACTTACGTTTTCGCTTTATAAATCCGATTTCTCTTGCAAGTTCTTCTAAAAATACAGGTGTAACATATCGTTGTAATTCTTCCACGAATGACTGTAGTTCATCTTGAATCGAGAGAGTCATAAAAAACGTCATCCTTTCTAATCTAACTTGTTTAGAAAGGATAACGTTTTTTTGTATTTGAGGGTATTAAAATCTCTTAAATTGAGGAGCATGTATGGTGCCCCCTAGTTGATCAAATAATCCTAATGTCTTAGATTGTAATATTACGCCCCCATTTTTATTGTTAAAATCTTTATTACGCTCTAAAACCGCTACTTTTTCCCCTTGTTTACTAAGAAACAGTGCAAGAGTTAGACCAACTGGACTTTCACCAATAATACAATGATCGATTTCAATGGTCTTTATTTTTTCTTCCCTCTTTCCACATAGTATAAAATAATAAAAATTTTAACTTCGTTTAGAATATATTTCATATATGAAATATATTCTAAAAAAAAGCCATTACATGTTATGGTTAAAATCAACGCGTAATATTTATATCATAATAATATTCATTTGTAAATAATCCCATTTACAATACTTTACTTCATAAGAAAAAATTGATTTTCACGTAAAAATATTTAAATAAAAAACTTTATTATACAGAGAGTATTTCCTCTTACTATTTTACTTGAACTTGTTGTCCGTCTACTGATATGGTTGAACTTTCTTTTACTAAAAAATGAACGATTGGTAGTACTAGAAAACTAGCGATTGCACATAATATACCAATAGCTAAGAATGTCTGACCACCCATCAATAACCAAGAAGCACCTGCGGATGCAAACATCATTCCAATATACATCGCTGAGCTATTAAGGGCCATTACAGTACCCCTTATTTTTGGGTTTAATTCCGATATTAAGGCCGTTAGTGATGATTGTCCAAAACCAATTGATGTACTCCATAATACATGTGCGATAATTGCAGATATTACATGTTCAGTTAATAATGAGAAACTAACAACTCCAACTGCAGCGATAATAGTAGCAATTGAGACAATTGCTTTTTTACCGATTTTATCAGCTAATTTACCACCTATGACGTTTCCTATAATACTACCGGCTCCTGCCAAAAAAATTATCATTCCAGTTTTCTCCACACTAAAATCGAAGTTTTCTTTATAATAAACTCCAATATAAGAAAACATACCTTGTAAACTAACAGTCCACAAGAAAGTAGAAAATAATGCAAAGAACACAGATGTATTTGTAAACGCTGTTTTAATTGCAGAAACCATTGCCATTGGTGCCGAAACTGGAATTTGATTTGTTGGTGGTGTTTTAGGTAAGATTCCAATTATAATAAATGCAACTACCATTGCTAAAATCCCTATACCATAAAATGTCCATTGCCAGTTACCCATAGAAGTTAAGAAAGCCCCAATTGGTACTCCTAAAACAGTAGAGCCAACCATAGCCCCCATTATCATCCCCATTGCCGTGCCACGCATTTTATATGGTATTTTATCTCCTATTAATGCAAATATACTTGGCATAATCATGGCTCCTGATAAGCCTGTTAATGCACGAAATACTAAAATTGTGCTAAAATCTTGTGTTAATCCTGTACAAAAAGTTCCTATTGAAAATATAAACATCCCTGTTACAATCATTTGTTTACGACCAAATTTGTCAGAGATCGGTCCAAAAAATGGAGCAGTTAACCCATAGAATAGAGCATAAGAAGTAATTAACCACCCTCCTTTTTCCATTGATGTGGCAGTAGCTTTAGCAATATCAGGAATTAAAGGTGATACCACCAAAGAATCCATTCCAATAAAAAATGCTGCGATTGCTAGTATAAATAGCATAGATTTAATTCCTTTGTCATTCATTTAAATCTCTCCTTGTCTTTTTATTTTATTTCATATATGAAATAAATATAAACAAAAATGCAACTAATAGTTACATTTTTGTTGTTCCCTTTTCAACATTTAATAAATGGCGTTTATAGTCTATAAGAATTTCTGATAATGTTACAAACTTTTCTTCTTCAAAATAAGAAAAGTTTTCTTTAAGAAATTCCTTATATTGAATATTTACTTTCTCTTTTGTTTCTTTACCTTTTTCGGTTAAATATACTAATGTTTCTCTTTGATCAGCGGGATTTTTAGTAGTTGTTACAAAACCATCTCTCTTCATTCGTTGAATCATAGTAGTAACATTACTAGGAGCACAACCAATTTTTTGTTTTAAATCCGACATCGATGTTTTTTCAGTATCTGATAACGATTGTATTACTCCAAATTGAACCACACTAATGTTGAATTGTTCCAATTCATTTTCGAGATTATTTTGTAATTGATGGTATACATCTCTAATTAAAGAATATAATTCCCTTGCCGCTATTTGCATAGAAACCACCCTTTCTTCAGAGAACGAAGTCTACACTAAACTAATTAGATAATAATAATTATATTTCTATTCCAAATAATTCATATAGAGTTTTATTACTATCCTATATATCTTTTTATTTCTCTGAAAGCCACTATATATTTCATATATGAATTATATTCTGTAAATAAATAACTGTCAATTATTTATAATATGGCATACCACATCGCCATCAAGCTAAGAAAAGCAAGCACCCCAAAATGAGAAAATTGACATCTCCAGGTGAAAATGTACATTTTTTTGTTTTGGGAGCGTTATAAATTTCTTAAGTTGATGGATGTGGGGTCACCCTACATGCCCATCAACTTAAGGAAACAAATCCACCCCAAAACGAAAAAATGAGATTTTTATTACAAGTTAGCAAAAAATTTCGTTCTGGGGGGAGTTGTATTTTCTTAGCTTGATGGTGATGTGGCGGTACCCCTTATTGAAAAAAATGTGTAACATTTTTTGTGTCATGAATAATCAGCTACTCTGGTATTTATTTCTATCACTCCGACTTCGAAACATTTCAATAAATCAACATCAATATATTTAATAATGTTAAAATATAGAAGTAGTTCATTTTATTACTAGGAGGGATTTTTATGTCCATGGGAACCTGGGCTGCAATTTTTATAGCTTTATTTGGAGGAGTTATTTCTTCTAACAGCAAGTTGAAAAACTCCCGTAATAAAAATGGATAAACAACCTGCTGAAATGTTAGATACCTAACATTTCAGCTACTAACCTCTTCCAAAATAAGGACTTTGTTTAATTAGGGGTCACCATACATGCCCATCAATTCAAGAGATTTTAATACTCTCAAATACAAAATAACGTTATCCTTTCTAAATAAGCTAAATTAGAAAGGATGACATTTTCTTATGAATCTCTCGATTCAAGATGAACTACTACCATTTGCAGAAGAATTACAACGATATGTTACACCTGTATTTTTAGAAGAACTTGCAAGAGAAATCGGATTTATAAAGCGAAAACGTAAGTTTTCTGGCTCAGACTTAGCTACGATTTGTATTTGGATTAGTCAACGAGTAGCAAGTGATCCCTTAGTACGATTATGTAGTAGGCTTCATGCAGCCACTGGTACTTTACTCAGCCCTGAGGGCTTAAATAAACGTTTAAACGCTAAAGCAGTTTTGTTTTTACAACATATTTTTTCTTTACTGTTACAACAAAAAGTATGTGAACAAACACAAATCTCTAACCATCTCTTCTCTTATTTTCAACGAATCCGTATCCTAGATGCTACCGTATTTCAGGTGCCAAATGCTTTAGAGGATGTATATCCAGGCTCTGGAGGCTGTGCTCAAACAGCCGGAATCAAAATTCAATTAGAATATGATCTGCACAGTGGAGAATTTCTTAACTTTCAAGTTGGACCAGGAAAAAATAACGACAAAACATTTGGCACGGGGTGCTTAAATACTTTACGACCAGGAGATTTATGTATTCGTGATTTGGGTTATTTTTCATTGGAAGACTTAGACCAAATGGATCAACGAGGTACATACTATATTTCTCGTTTAAAATTAAATACGAATGTATATATGAAAAATCCAAACCCAGAATACTTTAAAAATGGTGCAATTAAGAAGCAATCGGAATACATACAAATCGATGTGAAACAGATTTTGAAACAACTACAGCCAGGAGAAACATTTGAATTAAAACACGCTTATATTGGTGATAAGCAACAACTGTTTGCGCGCGTTATTTTTAATCGATTAACAGAAGAGCAACTTCAAAAACGACGAGCGAAGATTACGGAAAAAGAAAAATCTAAAAATAGAACGTACTCAGAGAAAAGTAAATTAGTAGCTGGATTAAACGTGTACGTGACGAATATACCTTGGGAATGGGTTCCGATGGAACAGGTACATGAATTATATACTTTACGTTGGCAAATAGAGATTATCTTTAAAACGTGGAAATCACTTTTCAAAATAGACCATTATCGTCATGTAAAACAGGAACGATTAGAGTGCCAATTATATGGAAAGCTAATCGCTATCTTCCTGTGCTCCTCTACTATGTTTAAAATGCGTCAACTTCTTTTGAAAAAGAAGAAAAGAGAATTAAAAGAATATAAAGCGATTGGAATGATTCAAGATCATTTACACCTATTGTATCAAGCTATACGACAAAGCACCATAGAAATGACAAAGATTCTAATCCGCCTATTCCACCTCCTAGAGAAGAATGGACGGAAATCTCATAGATATGAGAAAAAGACAGTTTTTGATATTATGGGTGTGGTCTATGAGTATAGTGGACTTGGAAAACAAAAGAAAGCAGCATAATTTTTAAAAGTGATACCTATCTAGGTTTATTTGGTATGTTCATTTTTAAGGAAACAAAATATTTTAAGTTTTTTTCGTTCATATGAACGAAAGATCATTTTATTTTCCTTCTTAAGTTGATGGGTATGGGGTCACCCTATCATTTCAGGAAATTTGTACGTTTAGACATAATTTAGACACAATTTAACTAACTCTTGTACGTTAATGGTGTTTTTGTCCATCCCCTCGAAAAGGGGGAATAACAAAAAGTATTGTAAAAAACTTATAAACTAAAAGTTTTTGATTACTGTTAAAAATATAGAGTACATTTTATTGTTTAGATTACTTTTTTCGGAATTATAATAAAGGAGAAATTAGACGCATTAGGGATTCCAGTATTCGTTTTTGAATACTACGTTTTTGAAATGATTTCCAGCGAATTTCAGTTGAATGATTAAAGTCCTCTTCAAAATCACGTTTAATATCAAGAACTGTCTTAGATTCATAAAGTACGCTAATAATTTCATAATTTAGTTCAAAGCTACGGACATCCATATTTGCTGTGCCAATTGTTGCAATTGTATCATCTACAAGTACAATTTTAGCGTGCACAAAACCATCTTTATAGCTGTAAATTGAAGCACCGGCTTTTAGAAGTGGTGTGAAGTATGATTGAGATGCTTGATCACTAATGATTCGATCTCTCTTACCTGGATATAGAATGCGGACATCTATTCCAGCCATTGCACTTAAACGTAGTAATGTTAATGTTTCTTGATCCGGGATGAAGTAGGGTGTTGCGATCCAAATTGATTTCTTAGCAGAACCTATAACAGCAAGTAAAGTATTACGAATGTTTGTATCATCTGAACTTGGTCCACCTGCTACAATTTGAACAGCACCTTCTGCATGATACTTTTCTTTACCTGGAAAGTACTTTGTATTCATAAATTGCTTCCAAGAATAAGTATTTAGACTACTAGAGGCATAGAGCCAATCCTCAAGGAATACTGCTTGTAATTTGTACAATGCCTTTCCTTCTATTCTTAAGTGGCTATCACGCCAAATTGGGAATTTTTTCGAACGACCAAGATACTCATCGCCAACATTGAGCCCACCTGTAAAACCAATCTCGCCATCTACAATGACAATTTTACGATGATTACGATAATTTACTGTTTCAAGTGGCCATGGCGAACGAATGGGATCAAATGCCACAACCTCAATTCCTACATCTTTCATGGGTTGTAAGAAACGATTTCGTAATAAATTGCTTCCGATCCCATCATAAAGAAAGCGTACAATTACACCAGATTTTGCTTTCTTTATTAATGCATCTCGAATTTTTGTACCAATTTCATCTGCTCGATAAATAAAGTATTGAATATGTATATGATGTGTAGCATTTTCAATAGCTTGTATAATGTTTGTAAATGTTTGATCCCCATTTGTTAAAAGTTTTGTTGTGGTATTATTGGCAACAGGACCGCCACCGAATTTTTGTACAACCTGTGTTAAATAAGTAGAGCGCTCACTTAATGAGGAAGTAAATGATAAATCTAGGCGTTTTCCTTCTAAAATCTCACGGAATAATTTTCTTTGTTCTTCTGAACGATGTAGATGCTTTTTTCTTCTCCAACGACTTCGGCCAAAAAGAGCGTACAAAAGTACACCAACAACAGGAAGAAGTGCTAATACTAAAAACCATGCTAAAGTACTTTGTGGAGAACGGTTTTCGATAAAAATAATGAAGGCAATTCCTACTATTGTGATAGACCATAGTACATCGACAAAGTTGTATAGTGAGATAATGGATGTATCCAACAGAAAGAGAACGATAGAGACAAGTGTAAATACAAATAATAATTGAACTTTAGGATTTTTCATCTTTATAAAATTCACCTATTCTTTCTTAAATATAGGATTCGTATATGGAAGCTGTAACCTAACGTTTCTATTAGGGATAATCATAGGGTTGCTGCCCTAGCTCATCATATCATTTACATAAAATGTAATAGATTAATAAATTATGGAGTTTCTAAGACTCGTTTCTTCAAGTTTTCGCTAATTTATTGTTCGATAACCGGAATTTTATGATATTCCAGTTCCCTTTTAATGATGCTGAATAAAGTCGAGCGCATGAAAGCCAAAAAGATATAAGGGAAACCCTTGTATCTTTTTGACTATAGATTTACTTCCTCTATACTGATGCAGTAGATAAAGAACCTTTTTGTTTATCTTTTTTGAATACAGACAGTGTCATAATTATAAGAGATACAAGTCCAATAAGCCCCATCGTCTGAACATTTGATCCTATTCCGTACCCTTCAAAGAAGAAACTGCTACGCAATGCTTCTACACTGTATTTAAGAGGGGTCCAAGAATATAACCAATATTTTGTCATATCCGGAAGAAATTCGTGTGCCAATGATAAGATTGGCATAGAAAAGAAGAAGACTAGCATTAATATTGGTACCCCTAGACGCCCAATCCAGTTGAGTACTGCACTTTGCAAAAGAAAGAACATAAAGCCAAAGAAAAGTAATAATAAGAAAATTTCTCCTTGGTTTGGTATGTTTACCCCGAGTATAGTATGAGCAATGAAAAGAATTAAACTTGCAATTACTATCACGAAAACAGAACCTGCAAGAATCTGTGATAGGACTAATTTTCCTGTCATACGTCCGTTTGTAAACTTTTGGACAGCCATAAATAAAATTAATGAACTGATAAGAATAGTAAACCATAAAACTTGTGTCATCATAGCAGGGATATTTCCATTTCCTGTATGTGATTGAACTGGATGAATCAACTCCGTTTTAACAAGTAATGGGCTTGCTAATAACTTTGCCTGTTCAGTTGTTAGTGTCATATTTCTTTGTGAAAGCTGATCAAGCAAGGTATTACGGATATTTTCATTTATCCCTCCAATGAGCTTATCAATCATTTGGCTCGAAACCATTGCGGCATTATAGTTCATTCCTTGATTCACCAAGACTTGCACCTCAGTTTGTTGTCCCTTAGGTGTGGTCAGCGATACAAGTTGCTGGGATATTTCTGGTGGAAACACAATGGCAGCGTAATACTTCTTATCCTTCATCCCTTGCAATGCATCTTTTTTCGATTGTAAAAACGTCCATTTAATTGTGCTTTGCTTATTTTTCAGGACTTGCTCTTTTATTTCATCTCCTAAATTTACACTTCTTTGTCCTGGTAAGTTCACACCTGTATCCTGTATTACTATAGCGATCGGCAAGTTTTTAGGTACAGGATTAACAGTTGATCCCATAAAAGCAAAACTAGCGATGATAACAGCAGCCATAATGCCTAACAAGCCACCTAGAACCATCTTTTGTTTGAAAAATTGCTTTATTGTAAGCATTTAAAATTATTCCTCCTAGTATTCGTTCAACGAAAAGATAGATAACGAACAATGTGTAGTTTATAATAAAAGCGTGTTGTTTATAGTGTAATTATATCGTTTTTACTACACAATTCAATTTACATTTAAGGCATGAATGTACGATAAGAAACAAAAGGATGAAATCTGTTGTGTATAATAACAATAACGAACAGGGAGGTATAAGATGTTGAAAAAAGCAGATCTGCGGATTATTCGGACAGAGAAATTTATATATGATGCTTTTATCAAACTGATAGCGGAAAAGGGATACGATGCTATTACCATTCAAGACATCACAGATGAGGTCCTCATTAATCGGGCAACATTTCACTCACATTATAGGGATAAAGAAGCTAATCTAAATTTTAGATTAGCTTCTTTTTGTAATATTAAACTAAGTTTAATACAGTTACTTTTTCACGTGTCATAGATTCAAGGCTCTTATGAATACCTTGTGCTCCCATACCAGAACCTTTTACACCGATGAATGGGAAGTGGTCAGGACCGCGCTCTGTACGTCCGTTAATTTGAACGGAACCAGTGTCAATTTTGTTAGCAATTGCAAATGCTTTATTAATGTCTTTTGTGAAGACACTTGCTTGCAGACCGAAATCTGATTTGTTCGCAATTTCAATTGCTTGTTCATCAGAAGAAACACGGATGATTGGAAGGATTGGACCGAATGGCTCTTCCCAAGCAACTTTCATGTCTTCTGTTACATCGTCAATTAATGTTGGGTAAATTAAGTTGCGCTCACGTTTGTTACCGATTACGATTGTTGCACCTTTTTCTACCGCATCGTCAACTAAACCTTGAACGAAATCAGCAGATTTATCGTCGATTAATGGAACGATTGTGCTGTCTTGTTCTGGAGAACCAACAGTTAATTCAGCCACTTGATCTTTTAATAAGCTAACAAGTTCGTCTGCTACATTTTCATGCACAAGCACGCGCTTAATTGCTGTACAACGTTGACCAGAGTATGAGAATGCACCGCTTACGATATGTTTCGCAGCTTCCTCTAGGTCAGCATCTTCACGAACGATACCAGGGTCTTTACCACCAAGCTCTAATACAAGTGGAATCATCGCAGCTTTTTTCGCTAAGTGTTTACCTGTATTTGTACCACCTGTGAACGATACCATATCGATGCCAGCATGCTCTACTAAGTAGTCACCAATTACAGAACCACGTCCTGTAACTACATTTACAAGTCCTTTTGGAAGACCTGCTTTATAAAGTGCTTCAACCATTTTAATACCGCTAATTGCGCCTTGTGTTGCAGGTTTAAAGATAACCGCGTTACCCATAATAAGTGCTGGTGCAAGTTTTGCAGCAGATAAGTTTACTGGGTAGTTAAATGGTGAGATTGCTAATACAACACCAAGTGGTGCGCGTTGGATAATCGCAAGTTTAGATTTAGATCCGCCAGGGAAGCTATCCCCCATCATGCTTTCTCCGTGCATGTGAAGTGCTTCGTCAACTGTGTAACGAATAAAGTCAGCTGTACGAACAACTTCTTTCTTTGCATCTTTATATCCTTTACCAACTTCTTTCATAATGATATCGGCAATTTCATCTTGCATATTTACGAGCTCATCAGCCCATTTATATAAATATTTTGCGCGATCTTGTAGGGAAGCTTCAGCCCATGATTTTTGAGCTTCTTTTGCAGATGCAATTGCTTCATCTACTTCTCCGCGAGTAATTGCTTGTACTTGACCAATTACTTCGTGTAAGTATGGAGATGGAATGTCGATTATTTCTCCTGAAGAGCTTTCTCTCCATTCTCCGTTTACATAAAATTTGTACGTATTGCTAGTTGTCATGATTAGTCCTCCTAAAATAGTAACCTGTAAAAGTGAGTATAAATTGGGTGTTTTCCCCCATCCCCCTTCTCAGGGGATGGGAAAAGTTACCCAAATTCAGATTCCAGCCCAAACATCTTTTCCGTATCGTCCTTCATGTTGTAACTGATCCAACCAATTTCTTGCCTCTTGTTCACTGACTCCATGCATTTCTTGATATGCGTGACAAAGAGTATCTTCTACATCCGGTGCCATTCGGCTTCCATCACCACATATATAAAGGTGGGCACCGTTATCTAATAACGAAATTAAATTCGCTCCATCTTGTTTCATTAAGTGCTGTACATATGTTTTTGGATGTCCTTCCGAGCGAGAAAAAGCTGTGTGTAAAGATATTAAGCCATCTTTTTCATCATTTTCTAGTTCTGTACGATAGAGATAATCTTTTTCAGGATGACGACAACCGAAATACAGATGCGCTTCCCCTAAGTTAACACCTTTTTGCTTTTGAACACGACGCGTTTGTAAGAATCCACGGAATGGTGCAACTCCAGTACCTGGTCCAACCATGATAATTGGTTTTTCTGGATCTTCAGGTAACTGAAAACGGGATTCTGGCGTTCTAATAAAACAAGTAATCTCATCTTCATTGTGACGCTGAGCTAAATAATTAGATGCGACACCTTTATATTCTCCTTGTCCACTCCATGCAGGTCCACTAACAACACCGACCGTAATACTTAGACGATCTTGTGCAACGAGTGGAGAACTTGAAATAGAATAGTAACGCGGTTTGAGTGCAGGGAGAAGTTCTAAAAAGCGTTCAAACGGGATTTCACACGCTTCATACTTTTCAAGAAGATCCAACATTGAAATGTGTTTCTTTAGTATTTGGTCCTGATAAACTCCATCTTCCAATAATGCTTCCAATTCGTATTTATGAGGAGGACAAACTGTAAATCTTGCCAATTCTCGTATTTGAGCTCGAGTTGCCGCTTCTTGAATCTCAACACTATGGCTAAGAAGGTCAAATAAACTAACAGGACGGTCCAAAGGAAGATGAGCTGTACTGCTTCCACTTGTACTCAGAATGACTTGATCCTTCTCGTTTAATCTAAAACGTTTTAAAATTCGGTTGACATTTTTTCGGCTGTTACTTGGCAGTACTCCAAGGTGATCTCCTACTTGATAAGTAACTCCTTCCGGCAAGGCTATCTCAATATGTCGAGTGCTCCGCTCACTTTCAGATGACTGAAGCTCCCTGCTAGCAATCACCGTTGCATAAACAGCTTCGTTTTTTTGAACGATTGGATTAGCATGAGGACCTGAAATCAACTGAACGGAAAGCGATGATTGATGAGACACTGTTTCTGTTCCCTCTTTCATCTTTAGGCCAAAAACATTCGAGACATCCTTCCACATGTTCTTTTGCCATTGGGCAAAATCATTCTCGAAATCTCCTCCAGCGTCAGCCTCTCCTCTTTCGGTATACCTTATGGCACCTTTCAGTTCAAGCTCTTTGTCAATAAATTTCGGAACACTCTGGTAAGTATTCGCCCAATTTCGATCTCCGCAACCAAAAACTGCATACCTGATCCCTGTACATTCCTCTGCGCTTGCTTGTTCCAGCCATTTTACGAACTGAGCGGCATTCTCAGGAGGTTGACCATTATATGAAGAAGTTACAATGAGTACCGCACCTTCTTTAGGTAACTTTCCGATATAATCATTTACTGTTCTCACATCGCTCTGGAAGCCCAGTAACCTTGCATGGTCTGCGAGCTTCCTAGCGAACTCTTCCGCTCTTCCTAGATTTGAACCATATAATACAAGCAGAGGTACGTTTTCAGCACCTTCAAGTACTTCTTGTTTTGAATATTGAGAAGTCACTTTCTTCTTTTCTTCATTCTCCTTTTCATCATCTAACGGAAGATTCAGTAAAGGTGCGACTTCCTTCCCTTCTCTTAATTTAACTCTAATTCTGAAATTTTCTGGTTTTATGGTCAATGATTGCTTAATCTTCAACTGATAGTTTTCAGAATCAATTAATTCCAACTTTTGAAGAATCATTCCAAGCACAAGCGTAGCTTCATAAAGTGCGAACTGCATACCGATACAAGCACGTTGACCATTCCCAAATGGTTTATATGCATGATTTGGTACTTTGGAAGGGTCTGCGAAACGTTCCGGACGGAATTCTTCTGCATCCTCTCCCCACACTTCTTTATCCCGATGAAGCGCGGGAAGAAGCACGGTCAACCCTTCACCTTTTTTCACATGATACTGTCCGCCGATTATAGTATCCTCCTTTGGATACACATCAAAAGATGGAGCGGTCGGCCATAACCGTATGGCCTCGTTTAGAATCATGCGAATGTATTTGAGGTTTAGCACTTGTTTATAAGATGGAGTGGAATCACCGAGGACCTGATCCACTTCTTCGTATGCTTTCTTCAGAACTTCCGGATGTTTCAGTAAAAAATAAGTCGTAAAGGATAATAAACCACTTGTTGTTTCATGCCCAGCAATTAAGAAAGTAATAATTTGGTATCGGATATTCTCATCATCCAACACTTCCCCGGTCTCAGGGTCTTTACTGTTTAACATGCGGGCCAGCAGATCTATCTCTCCATTATTTCCATTAGCCTTCCGCTCTTTAATAATTTTATCTACCAACGAAAACATGCTTTGTATATCATCTTGGAATTGTCTGTTTTTTCTAATCATCAGAGTATCCAGGCCCTTCGATCGGGCAATTTTATGCATAGCTTCGTCAAGTGCACGTACCATGCTGTCGATAAATGGATCATGTTTTTCTTTATAAAAACTATTAAATCGGTAGTTAAAACCACAAAGACCGATCGTATCCAAAGTAAGGCGGGTCATGTCTCCCGGTACATCGATATGATCACTATCGTGATTCAACCGAGCCCATTTCTGAATCAGCTGCGAAGCGATGTCTAACATCATGGTATGATATCCCTTCATGGCTTGTTGGCTGAATGTTGGCAGCAATATATTATGGGCTTTTCGCCAGTTTGGCTCCGATGTTTTACTCGTAAACAGACCATCCCCCGTAAATTTGCGTACATGCACCATATCATTTGCGACATGTTTATCAAAACGATTGATATCACAGACTTCCGTTACAAGTTTGTGTTCAGAGATACATATTGTTTTAAAACCTGGAGCAGTCAACCGAAATATTGGCCCATATTCTTTCGCCATCTCGCAAAAAGAAATAGTAGGTTGACTCATGTCGAATAGAGGGTAGTTGCCTAGTGGTCCATATGTTTTGGGTTGTGGAATATTACTTGTTTGTTCTTCTCTCATGTTCATCCTCCTAGCATACGTTCAACAAAAAGATAGATAACGAACAACATGTAATTTATAATAAAAACATGTTGTTTATAATGTAATTGTATCGTTTTCGCTACACAATTCAATTTACATTTAAGACATAAATGTACGATAAGAAACAAAAGGATGAAATCTGTTGTGTATAATGACAATAACGAACAGGGAGGTATAAGATGTTGAAAAAAGCGGATCTGCGGATTATTCGGACAAAGAAATTTATATATGATGCTTTTATCAAACTGATAGCGGAAAAGGGATACGATGCTATTACCATCCAAGACATCACAGATGAGGCACTCATTAATCGGGCAACATTTTACTCGCATTACAGGGATAAACAAGATTTGTTAACAACGCTTAGTGAGGATGCACTAGGAGAGTTGACAAGTAAGATGGTCCTATATACCCATGTGCAGGGACATCAAATAGAACTTTCGAAATTCGAGGAAATTTTACAATCCATATTTGAGTGTATCGCAAAACATGCAGACTTTTATAAAACCATGCTTGGTCCTCACGGCATTCATGATTTTAACCTACAAATGCAGCAGACTATCATGGATCACCTTGAACACAATTTCATTGAGCTCATACTTGGAGAACATGACTTAGATATTCCGAAAGATATGGTATTGTATTTCATCACTTCCTCTATTGTGGGGATAGCAATTTGGTGGCTTCAAAATGACATGAAATATTCACCGAAATATACTGCAAAACAATTAGTGAAGCTTTTTACTAAAGGACCCTTGTGTGCAGTGGGTTTTACTTTTTTTAATGAGGGCTAGAAGAAGCAACTGTGCCGAGAAATGTAAAGCTATTTCTAATAAATATATTAAAAAAGGTTCTGGTGCAAAAATCATTTGATAGAGACATAGAAACCTGCATAGACTGTTCAATGGTAGATTATGATGCAATTCCAAATAATTCATGTATGAACCTAACTTCATTTTGGGCAGACTTCACCTGTGGGTGAAGTTGTCCTTTTTTCATCATATGCATGGTTTCAACGCCACTCAATATAGAAGTGGCTGTTTCATATGACTTGAATCCTAACATAGAACGCACACGTTTCTTAATGAAACGGTAATCTTGTTCCACTATATTATTGAGATATTTAACTTGCCTTATTTGTATGCCTTCAGTCATACGTTTCTCTTCATACAAAAGTTAAAGAATCTATACAACTTTAGTATGATTCGCGACTTAACATTAATCAACTAGTCTATCGCCCTGTACTCGCTTAAGAAAATAAAAAGAACGACATTATTTTTGTATTAGATTCTTATTGTAACCAGCTTTAGGCAGGGTGATTTGAAATTTCGTTTTCCCTTCGTTTGTATGTAAATAAATTTGACCTCCGTGTTTCCCCACGATATGTTTTGAAATGGTTAAACCGAGACCTGTTCCCCCATCGCTTTTTCTTGATTGATCTCCCCTAAAAAATGCTTCAAATACTTTTTCTTTTATAGCATTAGGAATACCGATGCCATCATCGATGATATTGATATGTATCTTTTGAGTATCTTCGATTAGCGAAATGAGAACATTCGTTCCTTCTTGGTTGTATTTTAACGCGTTGGACAGTACGTTAGAAACGGCCCGATATAACAATGTATAATTAAAAGAAACGAATATTTCCTGAGAAGGGATTTCAAATTGAAAGTGAAGGTGTTTTTCTTCAAACAGGCCATAATATTCTGCAGCTATTTCACGAATAAATTCAGAAATATCCAGTGATTCAGTTGGAAATGGATAATCCGGGCTTTCAAGTTTAGACAATTCAAAGACATCCTCAATTAATTCTGTAACGAGTCGTGCTTTTGTATGTATGATATGTAAAGCTTGCTGTTTCTTCGCTTCCTCCCAAATAAGACCCAATTGTAGTGCTTCGACATAGCCCTGAATAGTTGTAATAGGAGTTTTTAAATCATGAGAGATATGGACAAGCATGCGCTGCTTGCTTTCTTCTAATTGTTTTTTCTCCATTTCTGTTTTTTCTAGCTTTTCAGCCATTAGGTTAAAATAATTTTGTATTTTAATTAATTCATAGTTTGCCTTAAAACGAAGCCGTTTGTAGTAATGGCCATTCGTAATGTTTTTAATTCCATCAGCGATTGAAAGTAACGGATTGGTTATTTTCATAGCCATCCAGCGGCTATATATATAGACATTAATCCCGAATAAAAGGAGAAAAAGGAGAAAGGTTTGAAGCAACAATTTTGTAAAAGCTGTAATATGGTCTTTCGCTGCACTTGTTACCGTGAATTCTTGCTTTATATATGTTTTGGGAATCTTAATGAGACAATAGGCCGTTTTGCCGTCTTTTGTTTTAAATGGTGCTAGAGAAGTGTGATACGGATTTTCCTTTTGGTCATAAAAAAGACTGTTTAATTCTTTTTCCGTATAGGCGGATGAGTTATCTTGTTTTTTCCCTTTGATATAAATAACATGCAAATTTTCATCGAGAATTTCTACCCATCCATTAAATGACTCAATTGCATCGGAGGGAATGTCTGAGTAGTTCTGTCTTACAATTTCGGTCCCCCTTAAATTAGACAACACAGTATTTTCGAACTTCTGTTTCATTTGAAAATTTAAAATGACAAGTAGGATAACGACACTAATTCCAACAGTCAACGAGAAGAAAACATAAGTTTTAATTAAGGTGTTAAATATTTTATTTTTATCGCTCATTTAATTCTTCCTTCTTCGCAAATCGATACCCTAAACCTCGTACAGTTTTTAAATATACTGGATTTCTTGGATGATCTTCTATTTTTTCTCGCAATCTACTGATTTGAACCATGATAGTATTGTCATCTGAATAATAGTAATCAGCCCATACGTTCTCAAAGATTTGCTTTTTGGTAAAAATACGACCTGGCTCCCCCATAAATAACTTCAATAATTTATACTCTAGAGCGCTAAGTTTAATTTCGCGTCCCCGCTTGTAAAGAATACAAGAGCGATGATCTAACACCAGGTCATCAAAACACGTTTGAGAGCGCTCTTGATTTAACGAGTTAACATTAAAATCATATGTTCTTCGAAGTTGAGCTTGGATTCGTGCTAATACCTCCAACAAGCTGAATGGTTTCGATATAAAATCATCTGCTCCTAGCCCTAATCCCATAATTTTATCCATTTCCTGATTTTTAGCAGAAAGAATAATAATAGGCATTTTATATTCTTTCCGAACTATTTTAATCAATTCGTACCCATTAATATTCGGCATCATAATGTCAATAATAGCTAGATCAACTTTGAATTTCTGTATAAGATTTAAAGCTGATTTACCATCACGCGCTTCCAGTATCGAAAAGCCTTCCATTTCCAAAAAAAGTCTTAGTATCTCTATGATTTCAAGCTCATCATCAACGATTATAATAGTTCTCTCCATTTTCTTCCCCCGTTTCCACTAATAAAAATCTTGCTTAAAACTAAAATTTTCCTTTTGTAAGGTTATTGTAAGATAAATGAAAGTTGAGGGAAAGATTAACATTTTAAGATGAAATTAACTTAAATGAAAGAAAACTAGCTTATAAAGAAATGTAAACTGAAAAAACACTGTAACCACCAAATATATCCAGAAAACTTACACATCATGATACTTACATGTTAAGTGGCTACAAGTTATTCACTTGATTAAAAAGGTAGGTGAACCAACACATTTAAGGTCTGCCCAAAGCAAAAAGAATTCACCCATAAGCTTTTTAGATTAGTATCATAATCAAATCCTCGAATGTAAGAAAAATGAATGGTTCTATGTTTCTGGTGTACTAGAGCAGATGTTTAAAATAGTAAAGGGAGTGATAGACATGTCATTATCAGTAACCTATGAACAGTATGAGAAAGCAGAGCGTCTGCTTTCTTGGAACACTGTAAATGATGTATTTAACGGTAAGGTTTTTCCTAAATGGTTAGATAAAGGAAGCCGCTTTTGGTATCAAAGAGATCTACGAAAAGAAAGTGAACGCGGCAAGCAATTTTTAATAGTTAATCCAAAGTTAAATACTAAAGAACCCGCTTTCAATCATGCTAGGCTTGCAGAGTCACTCTCAAATGTAATTAACCATCAGGTCGATCCAGATAACCTTCCCTTCAACTCTTTTACTTATGTCAATGAAGAGAAAGCTATTCAATTTGAAGTAGATGAAACCACGTGGATTTGCGATTTAACTAAATATCAGTGCAAAAAAGTCCGGGCTAAAGAAGTACCTGCGCATGAACTTCGATCCCCTGACGGGCGCTGGTCTGCATTTATTAAGGGATATAATTTATTTGTACGCTCTTTAGAAACAGGGCAAATAATCCAACTAACTCATGATGGCAAGCGATACTATGATTATGGGACTCAACCGGAATCAGAAATTTCCGCTGTCGTTAAACGATTATATAATCCAAAAATTCCACCAGCAGCATTGTGGTCACCGGATTCCAAACAACTCTTGACGCACCGGCTTGATCAACGCAAGGTACGAAAAATGTCTCTTCTACAGTCAGTTCCTTCTGAAGAAGCAAAGCCGCCTGTCATCCATTCGTATCGCTATCCGCTAATCGGGGATAAACATCTTCCATTAGCCCAATTTGTAATTTGCGATATTGAACGGCAATTGATGATTCAATTGGATACAGAACCTATGATTACTGGATTAGTATCACCCCTCAGTCCTAGTTGTCAAACAGCTTATTGGACAAATGACAGCGACTTTGTTTATTTCACAAAAATGTCTCGTGACTATCGATCTATGCAATTTGTTGTCGCTAATGCAAAAACTGGTGAAATTCAAACTTTGTTAGAGGAGAAAAGTGAGACTTTCCTATTTACAGATCTCTACAACATTAAAAATGGAAAAGGTATAAATACCCAATGGTTATGCCATGATAACTCTTTTATTTGGCATTCCGAGCGTGACGGATGGTCACACCTTTATCTTTATGACAGTAGTACAGGAAGACTCAAAAACAGAATTACCTCTGGACCTTGGACAGTCCGCCAACTAATGGGTGTTGATGAACAAGAAGATTGGGTGTATTTTACCGCTAGCAGCCGAGAACCAGGACGGGACCCTTATTTTCAGCATCTTTATCGAGTTCGGTTAGATGGATCAGACTTATTACTCCTTACACCAGAGGATGCTGAGCATAACGTATTTATTTCTCCTGATTATTGTTTTTTTGTAGATACTTTTTCACGTGTGGATATGCCACCTAAATCTGTTTTGCGTTCAACAGATGGAAAATTAGTTTGTGAACTGGAACAAGCTGATATTGAACTTCTCTTATCAAACGGATATCAATTACCAGAACGTTTTACTGTTAAGGCTGCTGATGGAATGACTGATTTGTACGGAGTACTGATTCCTCCTGCAACCACAGACAAAGAGTGTAAGTACCCCATCTTGGATTATATCTACGGTGGTCCTCAACTACTCCACACGCCGAAAGAATTCACTTGGGGAGGAGAGTATTCACTAGAACAACCGGTTGATCTAGTTGGTGGTGCTCAATCTTTTGCACAGCTTGGCTTCGCTATTATTCTAATGGATGGCAGAGGCACTCCTTACAGGTCAAAGAGTTTTCATGATTTTTCTAATGGCAAGCTGGAATGGTCTGCAGGACTTGAAGATCATGTTGTAGCTATTAAGCAACTTGCGGAACAGTATCCATTTTTAGATACAGAAAAAGTAGGTATTTACGGTGAATCTGGAGGTGGATATGCAGCTGCTCGGGCAATACTGACTTATCCGGATTTGTATAAGGTAGCAGTATCTGGGTGCGGGAATCATGATCAACGTTTATACTTAGCAGCTTGGGGAGAACGATTTCAAGGACTTTTCAATTCAGAACTATACCGTGAACAAGATAATACTAGGTTGGTTAAGAACCTAAATGGAAGTTTACTTTTGGTAACAGGAGATCTGGATGATAATGTCCATCCTGCTTTAACCATGCGAATGGTAAATGCTTTGATTAAAGAAAACAAAGATTTTGACTTGCTGATTCTTCCTAATCGGCAGCATGGGATTTCTGAAGATGTTTACTTTATACGTCGACGATGGGATTATTTTATACGAAACCTAATGGGAGTAGAACCACCAAAAGAATATGCGATTAAAGATACTATGTTTCCAGGATGATGAACAAATACTATTCTAATGTAATAGCTAACTTATATAGAAAATCAGGTTCTGGTGCAAATAATGAAAAGAAATAAAAAAGGACATAGATTCCTAATGGAATCTTTTTTATCCAATTAATTCAAACAATTGTTTGATAAAAATATTTTAATTTTTCTTATTAGGCTAACAGGGGTACCACCCCATCGCCATCAACCTAACAGAACAAGTTGCCCTAAAACGAAATTTCTATATTAATTAAGCTCTTTTTGTTTTAAAGACTGTACATTACTTTATAGTGATGACGATAGTATCTCTAAAAAAAGTGTTCTTAAGATATTTATCTTAAGAACACTTTTTTCTATTTGTATTCATCGTATAATATTAATATCTTTCGGATTTCTTCTATACTTAGACCAGTGAATTTCACAATATCTTCTAACGGCATACCATTCTTATGCATACCACGAATTAATTGGGCTTTACCTTTTTCCAGACCTTCTTCTAAACCCTTTTCCAGCCCCCTTTCTAGACCTTCTTCTAAACCTTCTTCACGAGCATGCGCTATTTTTGCTTGTTCATCTAGAAGTAACTTCTCGCGTGCTTCATAAGCTGTTCGGAAAGATGAGTCGTGGCTCATATTTTCCCTTGGATTCACTTTTTCTTCACGCCATTGTTTCACAAGTTTTGGTATTTCTACAAAATGTATTTCAATGTCATTATTTAAGACTTGTTGTGTTTTCGTAATTGTTCGATTGTATGAAAGGTTTTTTGCTTCATAACCAAAAAACCACTTCAGAATAGCTAGAAGATCGGTTCTTTGGCTATAGTTACTGGATTTTTTCCTATGAATTCTCAAGTATAAGATGCTTTTATAGTTGCATGCATTATAATAATATCTTTCGGATTTCTTCTATACTTAAATCTGTGAATTTCGCAATGTCTTCTAATGGCATGCCATTCTTATGTATACCACGAATTAATTGGGCTTTACTTTTTTCTAGACCCTTTTCCAGACCTTCTTTAAAACCTTCTTCACGAGCATGTGCTATTTTTGCTTGTTCATCTAAAAGTACCTTTTCACGTGCTTCATAAGCTGTTCGGAAAGTAGAGTCATGACTCATATTTTCCCACTTATTCATTGCCTTTTGTAAAATTGGATCTTGATTCATTGCAATCTCCTCCAATGTTTGAGTTAAATGTTCGTCTTCATATGCTGGTAATAACTACATCCAGCGAACAAATGTATTTTCCCATGGATTCACTTTTTCTTCACACCATTATTTCACAAGTTTTAAAATCTCAACAAAATGAATTTCAATGTCATCACTTAAGATTTGTTGTGTTTTCGTCATTGTTAGATTCTATAAAAGGTTTTTTGCTTCATAACAAAAGAACCGCTTCTGAATAGTTACAGGAACGGTTCTTTGAATGTAGTTACTGGATCCATGAGATGACTTTTTTCTATAAATCCTTCAACACTAAAAGGCTTTTATAATTCCATGCATTATAATAACAATCTACGAATTTCTTCTGTACTTAGACCAGTGAATTTTGCAATGTCTTCTAACGGCATACCATTCTTATGCATACCACGAATTAATTGGGCTTTACCTTCTTCTAAACCCTCTTCACGAGCATGCGCTATTTTTGCTTGTTCATCTAGAAGTAACTTTTCGCGTGCTTCATAAGCTGTTCGGAAAGTAGAATCATGACTCATATTTTCCCACTTATTCATTGCCTTTTGTAAAATTGGATCTTGATTCATTGCAATCTCCTCCAAAGTTTGAGTTAAATGTTCATCTTCATGTGCTGGTAATAATAACATCCAACGGACAAATGCATTTTCCCATGGATTCACTTTTTCTTCACGCCATTGTTTCACAAGTTTTGGAATCTCAACAAAATGAATTTCAATATCATTACTTAAGATTTGTTTTGTCTTCGTATTCCATAACTGTCCGATTGTATGAAAGGATTCATCATTAGAAAATAGCATAAAATCTAATAAATTAATGGTAATTGTTTTGCGAAGCGAACGGTATGGCATTCCCTCTTGCATTTGAGACGTATATAATTTCGACCAATAATATAAAGAACGCTTGACCATATCATGGGTATTTCGAAGCTGAATTTCTATATTCACTTGCGTTCCGTTTTCTAATGTTGCTAATAAATCTAAAATAGATAATTTATCATCTTCATAAGCCTTATGAAGATGTGGGTCTTCCAATTGTAGAGAGACAATTGGTTCATCTAAAGATTCTTCTAAAATGGCATTTAGGAGCCCGATTAAAATCTCTTCATTCCCCTTTGTACCAAATAACTGTTTAAAAGCAAAATCAATACGCAAATTTACTAATTTAGTGGACATGGGTTTCCTCTCCCTGTCTATATCATTTCTTATTATCATTGTACATAAAAGAAGGTAGAACATGCAAACAGGTTCTTATTCGGCAGTGATTTTGAAAATACTAAAATGAAAAGATCTTTTAACATGTATAATTCGTCCGTTTAACCGCTTTGTTCTTTTATGGAAAATTTTTGTGAGAATTAGATTTTTATCCTCAAAGGTCGCGTGATGCACTTGCTTATGACACACGAGACATAAGGATACGATGTTTGCTTCAACATCTAAACTAACATCAAATTTCTCTTGATGCTCCATTGATATTAAATGATGTGCTTCTACATAATTTCCCTCCTGTTACACTTGATTCAAAAAACACATGGGAATTATTATATTCACACTTGTACCCAGCTAAAACAATAGCATTTTTTGAGATAGATTTACTTCTTGGCCATTTACGATGTCCTGATTGAGTTAAATACATTCGAGGTTTCATTTTAGGTATATCGACAACCTTAGTATCATTGTGAATTACAGTTTTTTCAACGTCCTTTTGAAAAGAATCTTCATCTAATTCGAGATTAAATAAATCAGTTATATCATCTTCCAAGATGTGCATTTCAGAGCCTTTATTAATCGTTCCATAATCCCCATACCTAACTTTTAATTCTACTAATAGTTCTGGTATATCTTCTTTTATAAACCACTCTTTAAGTACTCTTTCCGTTTCCCTCCCATCCATTTGGGAACCCTTATTTTTGTACTTATGAGCATTCATATTCTTATATCCAATGTATTTGCTTGGAGCAAACATATCTAATTCTTTAACATAATACCATTGTAAGAAATACGGAAAAAATCCCTTTCTTATTTGTTCATCCTCTTGTATATCGAGGTTAAATCTTATAATATTTCTCTTTACTTCATCTAAATTCTTCACTAATGAATACTTCATTGTTTCTCTCTTGTTTTCAGATCATAATATTCAAGAATTTCTTAAGATTTCACGAGATACTGCTGTAATTGCTGAATTAAAGGCTCAGCCCCTTCTGAACTAAGAACAATTTTACCGTCCGCTAATTTTAAATTACTTTCTGAAACTTTGCCTGTAATCAAACAAGCTCCAAAAGGTTGATACTTCTGCAATATAATCTTTTCATCTTCCACAAATATTTCTATCGGATCTTTTTCTACAATTCCTAAAGTTCGTCTCAGTTCCATTGGGATTACGATACGTCCCAACTCATCAACTTTTCTTATAACACCTGTTGATTTCATCTAATCTTTCCCCTTTGCAATATATTTTTCTATGTACCCTAACATAATTTTACCATCATAAATTAATTTTCAATATGCTCGTTTTCGCTTTCTCTTCTTTCACTTACAACTCTAAAAACCTTTGTTTTTAGCTTAGGCTTCTTATTAATCTTTACTGTATTTCCCTTCACTTCCGTTTTATCACCAACTGCTTGTTCTTCTATTTCTTGCTCTAATACCTCTTGTTGTTCTAACAATTCCTTTTCCAATCTATCCCGCTCTTCTTTTCGTTTTGTAGCTTTTGGCCCTATAATAAAAAGAACTAAAAATATTGTGATTGTAATAATGAACGTTGTCACTAAATAGATTCTCCCTCCTTTCTATGAATCATTGCACAATCTCTATAAACTCTTTAATAAAGTAGGCACTATTAGTGTCATGACAAAGATAAAAACAGAACTATACAATAAGCTAGAACTCCATTTCCCGTACTTTGGATGTTCAAATTTTTTATATAACATTCTTAAAAATAATGAAATCAAGAACATTAATACAGCAGTTCCTAAAATAATGGATGTTATCAATCCAACCATATTAGACATAAAGCTTTGAAAATTAAAAGAGTGTGTCGTTAATACCAATACTGGTATAATCCGAATCAATAATATTAAAATAAAGGAACCTACACCAAAATAGATCGATCTTTTCTTCCATTTAATGTGCTTAAACCATAAGGAAGCCCCAAAAACCAAAAGCGAAATTAATATGACGATGGAGAGTACAACAAAAATAAAATCGAAAATTGAAGGTACACTTGCATGAACTGCACCATCAATATGGTTCCCGGTTCCTTTAAACAAAGAAAAGAACCAATCTGTAAGCCAGGAAATATCAAATGGTAGGTCTTCGCTTTTCGTTTCCGGAGGAGCAGCGGAATAAAACACCTCCAAATCAATCATCCCCTTTCCGAAAAATACAATATCGCTAGTATAAGGATATATATTTTTCTTCCATAAACTAAGAAAACAAGAAAAATATATAAAAATAAGTAAGGGATTTTTCAAAATCTGTCTCTAAATTAAAAACAAAAAGGAACTGTAAATTTTATTGGTTTGAAATAAAGTTTGATTAATTTAAAATTCTATGTTCTAAGGTGGGTAATCTTATGAAAGTACAGGAAGTATTACCTGATGGTAATAGGAAAAAGTATTTGCTTCTTGATGAAGGCAGAATAAAAGATGATACAATTAGAGAAAAATGTGGAGGGGTCCATAGTGGAGATAAGAAAATATAATTCTGATGACATCAAACAATTTACAGATTTAATGCCAGATTTAGGTTATCCTAGTTCATTAGATGAAATGAAAGTAAGAATGGAACGTATCGAATCCAATCCAAATTACTACACCTTTGTTGCAATAAATGATAATAACTTAGTAGGGATGATAGGAATAACAATTCATACAACGTACACAAACAACGATGAAAAGATTCAAATAACATCGCTAGTTACAAAGAAAGAATATCGCGGTCAAGGTATTGCGAAAGCATTGATTAAATATGTGGAAGAATGGTCTTTGAAAAGAGGGTCTGATTTTATTTATCTTCTAAGTGGAAAAAGTGAAAAGAGGGTAAAGGCACACGAACTATATAAATTCCTTGGTTACGAAATAACTGGTTATAGGTTTGTAAAGCGTTTGCGAAAAATAGATGCGCTTTAACAATTGGGCGCAAATGTTGAATAATTAAATCCCAATTTCTCATTTGTATCACTGAGGGATTGGGATTTTTAATACTGGAATATCCTTAACGTTGTAAATCCGCTTTGGTGGTACCCCTTTATAAGGTAAACGCTCTAAAATCTTAGAAAAAGGATATAACATATTAGTTATGTGTAATATGTTGTATCCCTTATCTTTTAAAGTTTTTTAGATTTAGGTCTTGATTACTTATAAACGGTACGACTTTATTTCAAATCCACAAATTTACCATTACAGCTTCTTTTCCTAACAATTCATGAAGTTGTATATTTCATTTTATTTCAGCAAATTCTTTTGCTAAATATCGATAAGCAATGTCAAAATATTCTTGTTTCCCCCAACTTTCTGCATTCCCAATCACTACGAATACCTCTTTTGCTCTACTTGCTGCAACATTGAGTAAATTTGGCGTACTAGAAGCCCATTTTAGCGGCCCTTGTTTTTGATCATCTACCCCTAATACAAAGATAACCATTGGTGCCTCTTTCCCTTGAAAGGTGTGCACAGTCCCAATTTCAATATTTTCATACTCTTTCCCAGGTAGTTTTTGTTGTTTTAGTTGCTTTAATTTTTGAACAACACTTACAAAAGGTGAAATAATATAGCAAGATTTATCTGGGTTATCTTGCGAGAATTTTTTTGCAATCTCAATTGCTTTTTCACCCTGTTCGGGAATAAAGTGATTTCCTGACCCATATGTTTTCCCACCTATATCTAACCATTGGCTAACATGTTGAGGCTTACTTTCTTTACTTTTAGTATCCGTTAATCCGTAGAACATTTTACCTTGATACGTTGTTTCATTACATATTGAAAACATTGGATTTTTACATCTTCTATGAACACGCAAAGGTGACCCTAACCATGTTTTATTCTGATTCGAGTCAATCATCTCGCCTCCATATCTATTATTAAGATCAGCAAACTCTTGAACACTTACTTCATTTCTAGTTAAACGACAAAAGAAATTATATTGCTCATTTATTCCAGCACTGTCATTTGCAATTAGTTTAAGTTGGTCATCACTTAAGGTAACAACAGGAGGAATTTGCAAGGGATCTCCTACAACAACAACATTCCTAGAGCGCCAAATCGCACCTATTGCAGATTGGGGAGTAGCTTGTCCTGCTTCATCAATAAACAACCAACCTATATCCTCCGTCTTTAAATCTTTTAAAAACCTTGCAATGGAAGCAAATGTTGAAGAGATAATTGGAGTGAGTAAAAATACAGTATCAAACATAGCTTGAATGAAATTATCTCTTTGGGCTTCGTTAATTTGAGAATCAAGATTTCCTTTTTCTTTACCGCCTAAAAAATAGGTTTTTGCTAAAGATAAGTTCTTTTCAATCTTATCTTGATTTGCAATTAATAAAGCATTATATTCACTCATTAACTTCGCAAAAAGTTTACTTCGCTCGCAATTCATCCGCTCATTTTTGTTTTCACCGTCGATATTCACAAATTGTTCCTCTGATGTTTGCCATTTCTTTTCATTAACATTATGAAAGACATCATTCTCTTTTACCGTAGCTATCTTTTTCAGCACATTTTGTTCTAATTGTTTAAATGAATGTACGTTTTCATGCTCTAAATCACCAACACGCTGTAAATCCTCTGTAATTGTAGTGAAGTATTCCTTTATATTTGCAGTTTTCCCCATTGCCGCAGAAATTTTCCCCCAGCATTTTTTCTCTTTGTCGAACCCTAAGAATTAATAACCGTTTTTCAGTAAATCTTTATCCTTTGGTAAATCCACACTTATATTTTCAACTGCAGAATTATTATTAGATGTTACTAAAATACGATACTCCTTAAGTTTAGGGTGAAAGGAATAATAATAATCTTCTTGTCCCTCCGCAAATTGCACTTTTGAGAATACATCTGTGGCTTCTTTTAGAAACTTTACTTTTTCAAATAAAATATTCGCAAATACGTCTTTTAACAACGTCGTTTTACCTGTTCCCGGTGGGCCATTAACAGAAAAAATAAAGCCATTATCTTCTTGTGATTTTGCAATAATAAGATTTAAAGCAACCTGCTGCATGAGTCCTAATGAAAATTCCGAGGACCATCTCGTAATTGGTATTTTTCGTAATATGCTCTTCATTTCACTTATACTTTCATTCTTAAATAAATCCACCCTCTCCCCTGAACTTTTTAATGCTTCCCAGTTACTTAAAGATAAATAGGTTTCTAAAGCTTTCCCAACGGAGCTATCTTTAATTTCATATTTTACTTTTTCTAAATCATTTATATAAAAGCTGTTTACGCCTACATGTTCTTTATATGTTAGACGGACGTATTTTTCATATTCTTTTTCATTGCAAAACCGAAATACACCATCTTTATCGAAATGTCTCTTTGAAATATATGATCGCAATGTACTTTGAATATTCCGGGTCAGCTCTTCCCAATTTTTAAATCTGATATGTATATAATTGATATCTTTTTCTAAAGAATCTTGTTCTTTTGACCCACTAAATTCAAGCGCTTTTTCTTTTTTTCCATAATTATCACTTTCAATTACAGATGAAATCGTATTGATTAAATCTGATTCTAGCTCCTTCAGACTCTTCCCTGTACGTAGAAAGTACTTCACAATCGGACTAACCACCACACTAGATTCGATCGAGGTATCAGGGATTAGCTTAAGCATCTGATTGAGTTGAATATGGATCAAAAAACTATTCGGGTCCTTTTGGAAATCAGTAAAACTTGCTTTTTGCTTAGATTCATTCGAGAAATACCTTAATACTTCATTTTTTGCTACTGGTAAATAAAATAATGACACATTATTATCTGCAAGATATTTTCCTTTTGCGCTATTTCCTTTTCTTTGAAGGAATATTTGCATATCCTGATGTGGAGTTCCATTAGGGTTAATAAAATCTGGTATATGAATATTAGGTTCTTTGTGAAAAAAACTTTTAAATGAATGCAGAGTTATAGACTCTTTATCACAATTCATGAAATTGAAATGCTCTAATTCAATAAAATAGTTAAGTGTTTTTGTTGCCGTCTCTTTATAATTCGTTTTTTCTTTATCTGTATCTTTCCTATTTTTTTGAAAAAAGAATGGAAATATTTTCTTTAACCCTTTCATTATTAGCCCCCTAGCAGCAGAATTTACCTAAATTATACCAAATTACACTTAGATTATTTAATACAATTCTTTTTCTTTCAATTATTTGTGTAACAAGAAGCATAAGGTGGCCGTTTTGGTCAACTTATGCTTCCTTTAGCTTGCGGCAAACTTATGCTTTTAATATGTATACAACAAAAAACAACTAGCCCCTCGTAAAGAGGTACTAGTTGACGTAAAGTTTGTTATTGGTAGTTTATTTCTAAATTAATGTCACCCAAACTCTATAAATACATGGTTTAACAGTACACTCTTCGTCACAGAAAATATTATACTTAGGGCCACATAATGTATTAGCTCTTACTAATTCATAGATGAGAGAAGAGACTATTTTTTCATCTTTAATTTTGTATCCATCATATAGGTAGCCAATCTCATTGTATATTACGTTATATGCCCATTCATGAGCTTCTCTCATTGTTTCAAATGCCATTCCATCTTCATGCCATCGAATGTCCATATTAATCCTCCATTTAACATAAAATTCGTTATCAGTAGTTATTTTCTTTCTAAGCATTTAAGACTTTAACAAATGTTCCTTTCAATGATCTTTCCAAAGCTTTTTGATTTAATTCTACTACCTTGTTAGAGAGTTCTGTAGCCTTCTTAAGCTCACCATTCGCTACAAGAACTAAAGGATCAATAATTCGGAGCTTTTTCTTTTGGTGTATATCATAATTATCTTCATCGATTATCACTTTTTTATCAAAATTCTTCATTCTATTTAAAATTTCATCATCATGACTATTAAGCAATTTCTTCCATACAGTAAAATCATCTAATAATAAATCATTTAACTGAAGAATTTGTTTGTTCAGTGCTATTTTTAATATATCTGTTAGCATAGCATATCCATATACGTTTAATGGATGCAGAAAAAAACCAATTACTTCAGTATAATAAGTTTTTACAAACCATTCTGCTGCATCAATAGATTTCACACATATTTTTTGATCAATGATTCTTAATGCATCTACAAAATAAGAAACTTTGTCTAAAGAAATCATATTATACGTAGCCAAATCACGAAGTGTATAATCTATGCGGTCTGCACAAAGCAAAGGGAGTGGTTGTTCTAATAAAGACCATTTTTCTATTGGTAATATAGATTCAAGTTTAATCCCATGATCCTTTAAAACGGAAGGAATTTCAGATGACATAAGAATTTCCTCAAATATTTGTTCATGATAATTTTGCTCTATATTATCTAAAACAAAGTCTATTACATGAGAAAAAGCTGTATGCGAAATATCATGCAATAATCCTGCTATTTGTTCTTCTATAGAGCCACCTAACTTTTTAATTAACAACATGACACCCGCAGAATGATCAAACCGAGTTACATTCCATTTTGAATTTACTAAATAGCTTGCTCCACCTTGATGAATATTTTTAAGTCTTTGAATGGGTTTAGTATAGATCAATTCTGCAAGAACTGGTTCTAACACAAAATCTCCATAAATAGAATCCTGAATTCTCATAATATCTCAATCCCTTTCTTTTATAATCAAACAACTATTACCATTATTTCAAATAAATAATTACCATTCATTTTATCACCAATTCAAAATGAATAAGATATATAAAGTTAATTTACATAACCCCACTTAGTGGTAGTGCAGTATCCAAAAAGCTAACTTCTTATCTTTTTCAGATAGGAAGTTAGCTTTTTCGTTTTGGGATAGTTTATTTTTAAGGTGATATAGTAATACCTCTTATGTTGAATATTAAAATATTTAACTTTTATATATCTTAAGTTATACTAAAACTGCAATTAAAAATTCAAAATGAACATCCATAACATAATTTTTAATTATTCATCTAATTTCACAAAACTTTAAAATAAAATATAAAGGACTTAAGCATCTATGAATAATTTTCAAAATAAAAACCTGATTTCATGGAAACAATTTATTTTAGGAACACTAGTATTATCGATATTTGCACCATTCCTTTTGGATTATTATTAAAAATAGTATTTTCATTACATATTACCGTGCAATTATTCGATAATAATGACAGTTTAGAAATAGCTAAAAATTTTTATTAACCCTTTCTATACTTTCATTTTCTATTTATTACATTTTCACACGCAAATCTTTTTATAATCTAATATTATCTACGCTTAATATTAAATCACTAAATCGAGGTAGGACATATGTATATATATTGATTGCAAATATATTTATTGTTTTACTCGATAAAACAACAAATATCATCTCGAATGATTCAGCAAATATACAAGCAACAGATTTAGGAATAGACACATTATCCGAACAATCTTTTATCATATACATAATTGCTATATCCACACATGTATTAATCGGACCTGTTTTAGAGGAAATTCTATATCGTGGAATTATTCTTAGATTTTTAGAAATCAAATATTCTTTTTACTGGGTTAATTATATCCAGTTTATTATTTGGTTTAGCTCATAACTATGACTTTGCATTCATTATTTTTGCAACTCTAATGGGTATAATTTATGGTTTACTTTATAAGAAAACTAACTCAATAATCCCAGTAATAATTGGACATATGACTTACAATTTATATACATTTATATAATCATAATGAAGCAAAAGATGCATTATTTAAAATTATATTTTGCAAGACTATAAGGAGTAACGCCAGCATTTTGGAAAAAACCACGCTCGCCAAAAAATACAAAAAACCGTCCATCAGGACGGCTTTACTTTTTACATAATTATCGTTATTAGAAGTTGCTTTTTGTTTTATTTGGCGCATGCAATTATAAATAAAAACCCAGTCTAAAACGGTAATACAATGTTTTGACTGGTTTTTATATCAGTGATGATTATTAGTTTAAAAAGCTATTCTATCTACCTATGAAACCACCATCAGATCGAATGAGTTGTCCTGTAATCCAGCCAGATTCTTCACTTGCTAAAAATTTAATGATCTTTGCTGCATCTTCTGGCATTCCAATACGTCCCGTAGGGGAAAGTGGAAGCAAATGCTTTTTAATATGGTCATTCATCCACCCTGAATCAGTTGGACCGGGATTTACACAATTGACAGTTATACCAATAGGTGCTAGGGCAACTGCAAGTGGTTCAGTTATAGATGTAAGCAATCCCTTTGTAGCTATGTAAGCAAGATTATTAGGATCTGGTCCTCCTGAAACGAGATTTATAATCCGGCCACTCTTACCCTCAGGAAATCTTTTCTCAAATCTTCGAGCAAACTCTAGGCTAAGCATAATGGTTCCCCGATTATTTACTTTATAATGCTTATCTAAAATATCAGCATTTAATGAATGAAAGTTTGATGGTGACTCATATGTTGCATTATTTATTAATATACTTGGAGTTCCAAACTTATCTTCAACCATATCAAGAAGTTTAGAAGGGGATTTCTCGTCTTCTAAATCTATTTGCATATGACCTACGCGAACCCCTAATTTTTCAAGCCTTTTCTTTAAAATCTTGGGCCAATATTCTTCTGCACCGTTACCCTCTACCTTATCAAAAGGTGTCCAATGTGTAAAAAATATATCTGCTCCTGCATTCGCAAGTGAAAGACAAATTGCTGTTCCAATTCCTGTTGAACGGCTAGCACCAGTTACAACAGCTATTTTTCCATATAAGGGTTTCATACTTTATTCCTCCATTTGGAGAGACACAACAGCATATGTGAATAGAGATGATATTAGATTAGCCAAAAACGCTTTATCAACTTTTATACCTTGCATCCCTATAATAATGTAAAAAAGACACACTTATCCCGTATTCAAAGATGGGATTTTTTCGTATCTAATTAGTCGATTATTATAGGTTAGTTGCCATAAAGTATAAATTCCCCTTTCGCTCATCTCTTAGTTTAAGTTTACCATCAAATTTCTAAATGACAATAAATTATTATAGTCGTGCATTATGTATATCCTATACATGTGAGGTTCACATAACGTCTCATTATCAGAAGTTCTCCTCACCAACAATCCCCGACTTATCAACATTCTGTGAAACATCCTCTTCACCTACGTATGTAGTTTCTTATTCATCCCATTATATCAGTGGTTAAAAGCAATCATTTTCTTTATTTCCTTTACTCCATATGTATAAAACTCCGCATAAACTAACGGCCAGCTTATGAGTTAATCATTAACTCAAGGCCAATTTATGCTTCCAATTCCGTTAGATAATTAGATAATCGCCTATAAAAGTAAGTGTTTTCTGGTCAACTAATGCCTCTAAATGCGGTCAACTTATGGGTAAAGTGACAATTTGTATTGTGATATGAACCATAAGTTTGCCGGAACGGCAAGCTTATGGTTCTTTTTGTCTATGGCAAACTTATGCTTCCGGTAATTTTGATGTTTCTGAATTAAAGTTAAGAAGGAATTCTTCAACCTTGGTACAAAAAATCACTTTCGATTCGGACACATATTTGTACAAAGTGTGGAACAGTGTTAGACAGAGATTATAATGCAAGTCTTAACATTTTGCAGAAAGGATTAGAGCGATTACTTGTGAGAACGACTGAAGAATGAAACTGTAGGACAAGGTTGTGTCCAAACAGTATAAACGACGCCTGTGGAGAGTATGTAAGACTGCTTGGGTTCTCAAGCAGCAACGCTCTATGAAACAGGAAGCCCCTTCTTCAAACGACTCGTAAGAGTGTTAAGGAGGGGGCATTCACTTATTTTATATAGTTCAACTGACACTCCTTGTCAGGGGTGGTCTGTATAATAGATAATGTAGTAATTTCAAACAAATTAAATGGGTCAAGATACTTATAAGGAGTGAGCCAAAATGGCGAATACAGAAAAAGGTACAAAACCATTCTTCACACACAGGAAGGTTATTGTTAAAGAGATACCTATCCATGTAGTCGAAGCAGGTTCAGAGTCAAAGCCAACAATCTTTTTTATTCATGGTTGGCCGGCATGTTGGTTAGAATTTGAAACCGTTATGACAGTCCTATCTGAGGACTATCATGTAGTAGCCATCGACTTACCTGGTATTGGAGACTCGGAAATCCCGCTACAGTCATACAGCAACCGGAATATAGCAAGATATGTTCGAGGCGTTATGGATGCTATGAATTTAACCGATGTCACCTTAGTCGGATGTGATGTTGGTGGACAAATAACTTATGCCTTTTTGAAGAGCTTTCCAAATAGGGTTGCACGCGCGGTCATTACGAATGTCGTCATCCCAGGAGTTGATCCTTAGGATATGGTGAAAAGCAATCCTTACATCTGGCATTTTGCTTTTCATTCTATACCTGAAATACCTGAACAACTTGTTGCAGGTAATGAATCTCTATATTTTTCCTACTTTTATGATGTCCTTGCAGGAAAAGGTAAGAAGATGAGTAGTGCTCTTAGAAAATCATATACCAATACTTACACCCGTCCAGAAGCCTTGAAAGCAGGATTTGATTTTTATAGATATTTTGATCAGGATCAAAAAGATAATCTCGCGTCGAAAGATGAAATCGTTTTGATCCCGATTCTCTACCTGCGCGGAGAAGATGAACACATAGATATTGAAACATATATGAAAGGATTTAGAGAAAACGGTTTACAAAATATCAAAGCAGGGATAATCGAAAACTGTGGGCATTTTTCTGCCGAAGAACAGCCTAAAAAAGTTGCATCCGCTATAAAGGAATTTGTAAGAGGTAACTAGATTAGGTTCCCATGATCATTTTTATCTTGAATGTCAAACTTATTCCAGAATAGGGCGCTTTAATGGAAGAAGGTTCACAGAAATAATCAGACTTTTTTATAAAAGAATGATTCAATTAAATAAATTAAGAGCGTGTTTTGATCAATCTTTTTTCAAAACATGCTCTTAATTTTTGCTCATTTATCAAGATTATTAGTATCAATTTGACCAAACATTATCCCAAAGCTGTATTAATAAAACACATAGCAAGCTTATGGGTTAATAATTAACTCACGGCAAAGTTACGCTTCCACTTTCTTTGGACAATTAGTTAAATATCTTCTAAAATAAGCGATTTCTGGCAAGTTTATGCTTCCAACTGCGGCAAACTTATGAGTAAAGTGACATGTATGGATATTCATAATTGATTTTTAGATAAAATATATCTTTTCCCGGTTCTAAGATAGTGTTATTAAATTTGTCAAAATGAAAAAAGATCGTTTGTGAGGTTTGATTTTGATAATAAAAAGGTGTTTTCATTCTACTACTTTATGTTAATAGCCAATACTTTTTTAAAAATATCCAATAAATAAGTTTTAGCTATTGCTTCTTTCAGAAAAACTTAATCATATTTCGAAATAAGTTCCAGCAAATACCAAGTATCTAACCCTACAACCCCATCAGCTGGCCAGCCGTTTAAACTTTGAACATTTTTTACAGCAGTAGCTGTTTTGGGTCCATAAACACCATCTACTGGTAAATGTAAGAGGGATTGAACTTGTTTTACATCATTGCCTGTCATATATGGAGACTGTAATTTTAATGTACGTAGTCCATTATATTTTAGCAATTCACTCCATGTGTTATAACCTACAATTCCATCAGCTGGTAATCCTCGACTGACTTGAAATTGTTTTACTATAGAGGTTGTTGCCGGTCCATAAATTCCATCAATATTGGTTTTTAATAGCCTTTGTGCGAATTCAACATCATCACCTCTCATGTATGGAGATGTTAGTTTAAGTGTACGTGGAGAAGTTTGAGCTGCATCCGCTTGATTATTAAACCCAAGTAGTACTACACTAGACAATAAGAAAGCGACTACAAACACCCTCAATTTTTTTACCATTTCATCCTCTCCTTTTTCAATATATATTCGCAAAAACTTTGTGAACCTTGAATGAAGGTATATAGGATAAAAATCGATAAAATAATACTAACCGGTCAGTACATTTTTATAATAAACAGAATTATCTGCTAAGTCAACACCGTGATTTCAAATTTTTTACAAAAAAATTTTGTTTTTTAGCTCTATTTTTTCATGTCACCCCCACCTTAATGATAAGCAAAATTCACAAACTCTCGTTCATTTTGTTAAACTATTCGATAATCAAATAGGAGGTAATTTATATGAAGTACACTACAGGTGAAGAAACAAAAAAGAAAATTATAAACTCTGCGTTTCAACTTCTCACAAATAATGGCTATGATGCAATAAGTATTGATGACATTATGAAAAGGACTGGAAGAACAAAAGGTTCGTTCTATGTTCATTTTAAGAGCAAAGAAGACCTGCTACATGAGATTATACAGACTCGGTTGGACCGAGAATATATTCATATTGTAGAAGAGACTTGTAAAAAACTATCGAGTGAAACATGCAATGTTCCATTGGTATTAAAGCACTTGATGCATCAAGTGCACATGGGTACAGGAGGAGCTGAACGATCATTATGGTCATCTGTATATTATCAAATTATCGTTCTGTCTCGAAAAAATCAATTTATTCAGGATTGGTTAATGAAACAGTATCATGAGTGGGTGGACTTTTTGTCACAAATCATTCGTAGAGGCCAAGAGTTAGGGCAAATCCGTACTGATATTGATGTTAGTATAATGGCCAACATGCTAATCAGTTTATTGGAAGGTTATGAACTTCGCTCTATGATTGATTCAAAAATCAATGTTTACGAACAACTCAAACTCATTGATTTACTCTGTCTGAAACAGTAATTTAAATGGTAAGGAATTTAGGAGCACTACGATACATAAAAACATTCTATTTAACTACTTTCGCTTTTATACTCTTTTTAAGTTCACCATAGTATACAAGTGCAAAAGTAAAAATACGAAAAGCTGCTCTGGCATAGTTATCAGATGCAGCTCATCTTATTTTAAAAATGGTAAAGGTGCTTGTTGTATGCCGTTTGGCGTTGCAATATAGAACGCTTTAGCAAACCCTTCATTTTGCATACACTCATCGATTAAAAGCATGATGGGAATTCTACGTAAATCTAACATAAGCTCTTTTCGGACATGTTCTGCTAAAGCAAGATTTGATATAGATAATATAAAAATTCCAGGGATTGTATTGATATTTTCAAAATGTAATAGGCCATCAGATCCTATCTGTTCTTCCCAAATATTTAATCGTGCCTTAATATGCTTTACGTATCGTTGTCCTTGTTGTACACGTTCAAATATAAAATTTTGCTCGCCAACTGGTGTCTTTACTGTTCCAACAGCGATTGGATTGTACCCTTTGGTATTTGCTTTCAACTTCGGATACCAATGCAAACTACTTAATAACCTTTGACCAACCGCGAATTCATATTTGATTTGATTTAATGAAACAAATCGCTGTACTCCTGTAACCCCTAATTTCATCCATTGTTCAGGCTTTAAAGAATAATTCGTATTCCGATTATGGTAAACCCACATCATTAAGTGACCTGCCGTATTTAAGGTGATAGGTGCAGACGTTTTCGGTTGGTCTGGGAATAATTCCGAACGTACTTCCCAGCGGCTCACAAATCCAGATAGGACTAATTTTTTTAGAGATTCCGATACTTGCGTGCGACTTATTTTGGATTCCACAAAATTTTTAATTTGCGCTTCCGTAATCGCCAAACTATCCCAAATTAATTTTAGAATTAAATTATCTTTTTCGTTAATAAATCCAGAGTTTAATCGGTCATAAATACTCCTTAAGTCAGTAAGTGGTTTGAACTTATTTGGTAGGATGGGCCCTCCTTTTAAGGATGGATCATCCCAAAGCGATAACGTATTGTCCCTATTCAGCCAATATTGAATAGCCCTGCCATTTCCTTGTACAGCTACTTGAGGAGGATTCATTAGGAAAATAAAAAGGCCGTTGGATCGTTAACTTTCTTACGCCCAAATGGGAATTTAAAGATAACGCCCGACCCTCTCTCCTTTTCAATATCTACGTTAACAATTCTCAAACTAACTACGTCACCTAGGATTGGCTGTTCTATATTTTTAGGGACAATTCCTTTAATGGTGCAGCCTTGGTCTAGTTCTACGAAAACGCCGAATCTTGGATCTACATTTGCGACACGCCCCACGATTGTGTCACCTTCCGATAAATCTGCTAAGAGCTGATATGGATTTTCCACCGCCGCTTTTCTCGAAACATGAATGAGACGCTGCTGCGGATTGAATTGCAGCACTTTAACGGGAACACGCTCTCCAATTTGTGCATAGCGTTCTATCGCATTTTTATAAACTCTCCCATAATTTAATTCATGCAATTTCATGAAGCACTCTGCTCCATTGATACGTAAGAAAATCGTTGGTACTTGTGCGTTCATATTATAGCCAGTAACCTCTGCTTCATAGGTTGGTTCCTGCAGTTTATCATGTTCTTCTAACTCGATTAATTCACGAATAAACGAATCAGCAGCTCTATGGTTCGCCTCTTTTACAGAAACTTGTACTTTATTTATTTCTTTTTCATCAGACATTTGTGTAATGATGATAGGAAAGATATGACCTGTAAACTGGGTAATACTTTTAAACGCATGATCTGAAAAATCCTCTTTTTTACAAATCCCTATAATTTTCCCACTCTCAAGTGCAAACTCTGCATATTCAGTATCAGGATTATCCTTATCAGTACGCTTTACTGTCCGCAGTACTGCTGGTATCGGCTCTTTATATCTACGTAATGTCTGAAGCTTTTCAAAAGTTTTAGCATCCATGTAATATCCCCTTTCTTTAATAACGGTCTATTGAAAGATTTCCAAAACAAGAAGTTGCTACTTTAAGTATGTAGAGATGAAATTGAAAAACTAAGATTTTTATACATATTCAATAAAAAAACGTTATTTTTTTTGTAGGAATTCACAGGAAAAGGTACGTTTTTTTCGTTATGAAGATACAAACTACTCTTAGATTGCTAACAATATAAGACGAGCCTACATGCAAGGTGATTTTTAAATGGACTTACGGCACTGAAACACAAAAAAGACAAGGAGCAATAACCTTGCCACATTACACTAAACGGTTATTCGCTAACATACGCAATGTCCACTCACAGAAATGATTTTTTTTACAAATGTTGAGAAATATAAAAAACCATTTCCAATATATTCTATTCTTGCTATCATCTATTATAAGAATATTCGAAAAAGGAGAGGAGATTTCATGAACGTTCAAATGAAGGGGAATGAACAGGTTACAAAACTGCTAAATGACTGGTATCAAACTATACTACGACATCAAAATATACAGGCAACAAACTTAAAACAAGAAATCGAGGACAAACTTTCTATTATAAAAGAAGACGAAAATTTATTATTATATTATTCATTATTAGATTTTAGATATAAAGCGCTGACAGATGGGTTTAACATTACAAAAGATAGCTTTAATGAAATTAACTCCTTTGATATACCGGATAACAACTTTATATCCTATTATTATCATTTTTTCAAAGCAATTCACAGCACAATTCTTGCAGAATACAATGAAGCTGGGGAACATTTTGAGAAAGCCGAAAAACTATTAATGTATGTACCTGCCGAATTAGAAAAAGCAGAATTTAATTATAAGCTGGCATCTTTCTATTACCAAACTTATAAACCTCTACCATCTATTTCACATGCTAGTAAAGCAAAAGACTTTTTCAGTAAAACTAACTGCTATGACATTAACATTGCTTTATGCGAGAACGTCCTAGGCTTAGCATGTATACAGATAAGACAATTTGAACAAGCAGAAGAACACTTAAATAAAGCTATTGATATTGTTAAAAAGATTAATAACACGGAACTACTGTTACGTATTAGAAATAATTTAGGCTGGTTATACGCAAATCAAAACCTTTCAGATTTAGCTATCCGTCATTTATCAGAAGTTACAGAACATCTTCCAAAACATTATAAAGCTATGTTCTTACAGGCTAGGGAACATTATAAATCGGGCGAACACAACAAGGCTGATACACTAATTGAAAAAGGGCTTACAGCTTGTACTAAGATAGAAAATAGGGAATACGTGCACCGCTTTAATATCCTAAAGGAAATGAATAATGGTTCTGATTCTCTAACGTTGGAAAGTGTTGTTTTAGAAGGAATTTCCTACTTCGAAGTAGAAAACTTAACACGTTGCGTACAAGAATACACTGAAATATTAGCAACTATGTTTTATAAGGAAAAGAACGAGAAGAAAGCAAGTAAGTATTTTCACATGAGTAATGAAGCAAGAAAAAAATATGAAGAAAAAGGGGCGTTAGTGTAATGAAAAGACTTAAAGCAGTACTACTATTATCGGTTACAGCATTTGGTTTCTTAGCAATGGCTGAGGGTGACACACCCGCACCACAAAGACCAGATTTAGCGTATAGTGATGGGCATACTGGTGGTGCACCTGAACATACACATGGAGAAGGTTGGTCTCCATCTTATAATATAGGTGATACTTGGTCACCTGCCGATAATGGAGGCGATACGCCCGCACCTGCTTATGACCACGGACGACCACCAGCAGTACAAGAAAGTCATGCAGATTTACCTGTTTCTCCTGCTGACACACATGGTCACACAGGTGTAAGTAAACAAGAAAGTCACGCTGATTTCCCTGCACCAGCGTATGAACATGGCGAAACTTTAATTTAATTAACAAAAAGAACGCCCGAACTCTTACATTAGGCGTTCTTTTCATTTTATCGAGATGTTTTTTCCTAATACCTAAATCAATTCATCTGTTATATTATTTCGCTTCATCTTCAGGAATTAAAAAGCTTATATCATACTCTCCTAACTTTTCAAGTAATGAATCGTCATCGATTTTCAATAAATTCAAATGAAAATTAAATGGTATAAATCCAGAACGTTTATTCACTCGATACAGCCGTTGTCCTTTTGAAGGTATAGAGTTTATATAGCGCTCTTCAATATCATCTTCCATCACAATTCCTAAATAGCTTTGTCCTCCGATTGTATAAGGTAACAAACCGTAAACATCCTCCAAAGCAATTTTCACAGGATATTTGGGGGTGTTAATAATTGTAATATATTCCGGCTCTAAAATGACGGCTGGTTTTCTTGCAATAATTTTTTGAATAACTTTCCAAAGAGCAATTAGTACAATTAACGCAAAAACTCCAAATAAAATCCCAATTATAATGTTAGGCTCCTCAGATAGAAATGCGTACGTAACAATAAAAAGAAACATCGTTTCAATTGCCAAAATCAAAAACAATAATCCGATTACTTTTACCTTTGATTCATAAATATAATATTTCCCCATTCGATTCTCCCCATTAATATAAATCCACTTTGATTTTTCAACTTGTTTGTTCGCTGTAATTCTTCTAAATTCAATTGAGCGATAAAATGAAGGTGATTCCCTTTATATGATAATTGTCAATCAATGCTTCAATATATTTTTCCAAAAAATCCTTGTTCAAAAATTGGTACCTATACATCATACCATGAAAACACTCATCACCAACTTTGTATGTCCCTTAAATACTCACTATTAGAATTTTAATTTACTATCATAGAATGAAAATCTTATATTTTTTATCTTAAACCCTTCCACCATCTCTATTGACTGGAGTGCCAGTTTCATCAAAACAATTCTTGCTCGTTCCAGGAAACGCATGTATTAACCTCAGTAGCATGTCCGCGTCATGCCTAAAAACTGAAATCCAAACAGAGAAAAATCCTGTAGCAACTGCTGTATCAACTATCTGTTCCCTCATTGGCGGATTATCAAACCTCGTTAGATTCTCCTTTGCACGCATCGCCCTTTCATATGCTGTACGTCTATACCTCCAACGTGTATCTGTTCTTTCTGGGTTCGTATTTGGATCCATGCTAGGATAACGATCTAGTCCTGTTAACTTTATACTTCTTTCTGCTAGCTGTTTTACCTCTGGAGTTAAGGTGGTAGAAACCGTTATTAAGCCACCTTCCATATAGTGAAACGCTAATAGTGTGTTATCTTTATCCGGCCATAGATATTCCTCTAGATTTATAGGGTTATGACCTTTGATAGAATTACAATTTACACAAGCAAGTAAAAAGTTGTCCCACGTTAAGGCTAAGTCATCATGTAAGCTTTTAGGCTGCATATGTTCAACTGCCACATTTCCACCTAAGCTTCTTTCACAATAAGAGCAATAGGCCCCTATCCTGTCCAGCAAATATCCCCTGGATTCTTGATATTTTTTAAACTGAATAGGCTCCCCATTTCCATCTAATGGAACGTCTCCTCTATCAATCGGTCTCATTGGTATCACTCGCTAATCCGGCTGCTCTTCTTTCCATTTGCAGAAATGCGTAATATGCCACATCATCACTATATAGGGACTCTATCTCGTCTAACTCATTTTTTAATTTCTCAACTTCAGTATCAGATGCTTTTTTTCCTTTAAGGTAAGAACGGTAATATCAGATGGTTTCGTACCATTATGAACTAATTTACCTACCTCTTTACTAATAAGATCCGGAAAATCTTGCTGTACAAAAGAAAAATTATTCATTTGATAATTAACCCATTTTACAGATACGTTTTCATTCTCACTTTGTTTTTTGGGTTTCAATTTTTCTCTATGAGGTATTTGATATTCACGCGCATATTCATTCGCAAGAAGAGCCATTTTACGAGATAATCTAATGGATTCTTGTAGCTGAGCTGCCGGTCCTCTAAAACCCAGTCCTTTTACTTCCTTTCCTTCTTCAAGCCACACTGCATTTCTGTTATAAATATCCTGCGCATTATCATACGTAATCAGAAATTCATTTCTTTTGCTGATGAACTGAAGAAGAAGTTCTACCCATTCTTTATTAAAATCCTGCCCTTCGTCCACTAGAATAGCATCAAATATTAAATTTGAATCGATTGGTTGATTGTTCTTTATTAACCTTTGTATAACTTGAGGCCAAGCATGATGTAGAATATATTCTGTTTGTTCTTTACTTCCTTCTCTAGGATTAGGTAATTCTATTTGATATGTAAGAGCTACCCATTTAAGAAATTTATGAAAATGATAGATAACTAAATTATTCCCCAATCTACTTCTATCTTCTGATTCATATTGTTGTCTAACCAAGTCCCTTATAATATGTGTAAGAGTAATGTTTGAAGTTATAATCAGTACACGTTGATTTTCTTCTAATAACTTTGCAGCTCTTGTAGCTAATACGAGAGTTTTTCCAGCACCTGCTACACCGCCTAAACGTCTATGAAGTCCTGGACTTGGTTTAGCTAATAACTGGTGTCTTCTCGATAAAACTATAGGCTCTTTGCGTCCTAAGTCATAAAGGGATGGTTGCAACCAAGTATGAATATCCCTTGTAAATTGATTCATTTGTTCTTTTGTAAAATTTTTGTTCCCCTTACTGATTAAACGTAATCCAGAGTTTTGATGTTTTCCATCTTTCAAAGCTTGAATATGAGTACAGTCTAAAATTCTTGTATATCCTGGAGTGCCACAATAATTTTTTCCTTCTTGGGCAGTTGCGTTATGAAAATATACTGCGGTTTCAATAAGACCAAATACACTCTTTCCACATTCATCTAGTAAATCTGGAAATACCCGGGAGCAAATTTCTTCAATTTCCCTTTTATATGATCGGACTTGGTCTACTGGATTCCATTTGGGACGAGTTACACCAAAATCATCTATAATCTTTGAATCAGCTAGGTAACGATTTGAACCTAAATTCAACTCTTTTACCTCAATAACTATAATTCCTTTATCCTCATGCACTAAAACAAAATCAGGACGAACTCCATTTAAATGTGGCTGTTCATAAACAACCCATCCTGGTAAATGTGAGGTTGCTAAGGAATCTAGTAAGTATTGTTCGCCTGGCTCTACTTTTTCTCTTGGATTTGGATTTCTAATGATTGTTGGATATTCCATATATTCTCCACCTTCTCTAATTTACAAAAATATTATGTTTATCTATATCCAGTAGAACATTTCACTACATACTAGACTACAATCTAGTCCATTTTTGAGAATTACAAAGGTTAATGCCCCTCAAATCACTCAGAAGGATTACATTGAGGCATTCTCTAATCATTTTCTTCCTTATTTACTAATATTACCATAGTCCTCTATTGCTTACATGCCGCTAAAAAAATTCATATACAGATTAAAGACACAGCTTAATTACTGTGCCTTTTTTACGTCCTTTATCTAATTTTGCACGCGTTTAAGTTTCTATTAATGCTTTTTCATTCTTTTTCTGTTTATGTTATGGTTTTTTCTCTTCTTGGTTTGCACAGATGCTCAAGCACTCAAATTATACTTAGATTATTCTCATTCCAGTCAGGAATCGGCATTCAAAAAGAATTTCATCAAACAGATGCCCCACTTTACTCTACATAAGTCATGACAAAATATTGTGCTTAACTAATACATATCCTTTAGATGTTTTTTCAAGCAAAACATCTAAGAGAATATTCTTCCCTTTCTGTTCCTGCAACAATTGCTCAAAGTCCTTTGCTAGTTGATGCAAAACAAAAACATCAAATACATTACCTTTCTCCTCTTTCAGCTGAATTATATACAAAAAGCCTGATCTTGATGTAGTTCTCTTCTTATGGGCTCCCACTAATACGCCTCTCATGTGGTTAAAAGGAGTCCACTTTTGTAACATAAGCCCTTTGTCTGTCTTCACAACGCGAATATTCCCTAAAGCCCCTTCCTTTATCTTACCCTGCTGTAAAGCATCCGTAGCAGTTCCAGTTGCTATGATGTCATATTTCATCATAACCGCAGGCCTTTTACTGTCATCTTTCATGACAAACTCTATGTGGTGATAAATGCATTTCTTCTCTTTATGAAATTTTTTATGCACCTTTTTGACTTTTCCAATCATGTCATAACAGTCAAGTTTCTTCATAGTCTGTTCTTCTTTAGCGTGTGCTTGTTTTTTTGTTTGTTCAAGTACCATGACAGAACGTAAATCATGAAATTGTTTAGATTGTAAAGGTTGATTCAGATTTACTGTGGTTGATTGTATATCAAAACGTTCTACGCCAGGAAGTGTATCTACTCCTGTTTCATCCATCATGGCCAAACCACACAGTGATAATGTCGCTCGTCTCTTTGCCTTTGTTTCACACGTCATAAGAGCATGAGCTAACTGAACTGGACTTAGTTTTCTTCCATCTTCTGTACTAATAGGAACAGCACCCATAGCTGTATCTTTTCGTCCACTCTTATCTGTGACCCTCACTTCTACATAAACTGTCGTTTCGATCTGACCACGATGTACGATTTCAGCATCAATACCATGAATCTTCCGTAACTGATCCGAACAGTTTTTTCTCGCATACAGCTGTAGTTTATTACTATCTTTGAATCTGATAAATGCAAAAGGGTTTGTAAATGGATCTAGTTCGTACTTATGACATACAAAATAATAATATTGACGCTTTTCTTCCTCTGTTAATTGTGATAAATCACTATTTATTGCCAATCTATCTAATATACTTTGTATCATAGCATCCACGTCATTTCACTCCTTATGAATAAACTCATCCCTCATTTTTCTAAATAAAAAAGAATAAGAAAATCCAAACGTGTATACGTTTTAGAATCTCCTTATTCTTTCATACAACCTTTTCATTATGATTCGTTCATTACTATTTATTAGATAATCCCCTTACTCTTTAAACTTACAAAACTGTTATCTCCGATAATGACATGATCCAACAAGGGTATGCCAATAATGTCTCCACATTCTTTTAATCTCTTAGTGACTTCGATATCTTCATGAGATTCTACACTATGACCTGAAGGATGATTGTGAAAACATAGAATTGAAGTTGCATTGTTTAAGATTGCCATTCGGTAGGTTTCTCTGGGATGCACAAGCGACGCATCAACAGTTCCTTGAAATACAATGCTGCATCCAATAATTTCATTCTTTGTATTTAAGTTAAATACACCAAAAATCTCTTGTGGTTTCGACTCAATATCAAATATTATTTTTGCAAAACGAGCAGCATCTACCGCGCTTGTTATTTTCTTTTTCTCAATATCGTAAATACGATTGCTTTCCTTTACCAGCTTTACAGATTGAACCATAATTTTTTTACCCATGTCCTACTCCTTTCTTAATAAAAAAGACGAGACTCCTCTTCTCATCTTTTTTCACCCTCTTTTGTATTTTGAAATCCAAAACTCTTAGTACCTTACTACAGTTCTTGAAAAATCAAGACATTCCATCACATCCTTGTTAGTACATGACTCGTCCTATTCCTGCAACGCAAAAAAACCTCCCAGGAATACATTCGTATCACAAATTAGCGTATATGTTATATACACTTACTTGTAATGAAACGTAAACCCGAAAGGTTTGTGGTTGTTTAGGAATGATTAAAAAAGGAAAAAATTTCTTAGTGCCATTATATAATAAAATAAATGTCATTTCAATTAAAATAGATAAAATATTCAAGCAATTTCAACGGAATGTCTTCGTTTAAAATAAAAGACATCCAAATTGAATTGGGTGTCTTTTATTTTAGGTATTCTTTTAGAACTTTTTTAGTAGTTCAATTACTCAATCCAATTTAATTGCATTTTCAAGTTTGTATTTAAAAATGAGTTCTACCAATTCATATCCACCTATCAGTTTTATATCTTTATACCTTAGAACTTCTACATAATCTTTTGCACGAGGAGCGTACTTAGTAGTAGTAACATAATATTCTTTTGTTCCATATACTCGATCTCATGCTCCTGAAAACTGAGTAACCAATGGTTCATCTACGGACCCATCTTTTAAGCATTTAGCCTTTAGATTCCTCATCTTCTCCCAAATGAAGAACCCCATCAATACCTCTATCATTGCTTGGAGGTGTAATTTCTACGTATTTTGAAAAGTCTATATTATATATTCTAGATAGAACCAATCCACAAATCTGTTCAAAATAAGTATAGTGTATTTTCTTTAATTCTTGCAGGTATTCATCATAGCTTTCAAAAAGTAACTTTTGTGCTAATTCTTTTTTTCTTTGAGCTTTTAAAAATTGTCTCTTCTTAATCAATTTATTAATATCATGATTTGTAATCTTCTTCGGTTTTTTCGCTAATAATTCTCTCGCATTATCAGTTGTTCTAAATGGCTTTACACCTTTAAAAACTAAACCCGCTTCAATTAATCGCTTCATAGAAAAACTCACTAGTGAGTAGAATTTCTTTCCACCAGATTTAACTCTTTCATTCAGTTCTTCATCAGTTAAACTGAAAAAATGTGCCAATACTTCTACTGCCTCTTTCAAACTCTTAATAGGATACGTATCAACTAATGTCAATAACGGCAAATGAACATCATCATACATACTAGGTAATCCCATTTACAACATCCTTTCGATATATTTTTATTATTTAATCGAAATAATATTGTGTATTTGTCTCCAGTATAATTAGTTACTTATCGAATCCACAACACTAACAGTAAGAAAAATCCATTCATTTCCACATGATATATTTTCAATTATGCAAAATGAATGGATATAAAATTAGCTTAATACTTACTCCCTTATCGTAAAAACTTCTTGTAATACAGCTTCCATTAGTTCTTCGCTCGCTTGCTTTGATTGCTCAACTAATTGAATGTTTATTATCCTTAGCTTCGATTACTGCAATAGATAGATTTGTTTTATAAAATAATACATAGTCGGCTCTTTTTTCGTTCCCCTTGTGACAAGAGTTCCCCTTACAATGATTCTACCATCTGCTATTTGAAATTCTTCTCGTAGTTGTCTATGTAAATCCCATCCAGCGTTCACAATAGCTGGTGTAATATATTTTGTACAAACATCACGTTCAGTCATTTTGTTTTTGTTCATTACAAATTGTCCTCCCCGTAAAATTCCTAGACAAAATTATATTTATAATATTAAATTTTATCATATATATAAACAGTATTTGAAATTATGAAAACAAAGTATTTTTCATAAAATACAATAGTAGGGGTTTGATGCAAATACATGGAAAGGAAAACGGATTCTGGTGCAAAGAATCTCCTAAACTTGAACATACTAATATTACTACTCTAGAAAAAGTGTGCGTTCTATTTTGAGATTCAAGTCATTTAAAACAGCCCCCCCATATTGAGTGGTGTTGAAGCCATACATATGATGAAAAAAGGTCAACTTCACCGACAGGTGAAGTCTATCCAAAATGAAGTTAAATTTATACATAGCTTGTTTGGAGTTGCAGCATAACCTGGAATTGAACAGACTGTGTAGGTTCTATGTATTTATTAAATGATTTTTGCACTAGAACCATATTTAATATACACCCCTTCAATATATTAAAATTCTAAGTTAGAAATAAATACTCACATTTGTATTCTCAGGAAATTCCTCCAAAAACATTTAATATATTCTGCATATTCTTCAATATTTAAATAATCTATATCAAACACAATACTATCATTTGTAGTATCACTGTAGTCTATTTTTAAATCTAAACCATCTTGTTTATCAGAAAAAATATTTATAGAATAATTGACTTTAAATACTTTAGGTTCTTTTTCTCAAACGCTTACTAGAGCTTCCTTCTCCATGCTTATAAACATTTACGACATCTTTAAGGATCATAATATTTTCCCATGTTTTTTTCTTATTGCTATGTGCCATCCCAATTTTCATTAAATCGATGCCTATTAATTTATAGGTATTACATATTTCATCAAATGTACCTCCAAAGGAAGAAAACGGACTACTAATTTCAAATTCATTTAAGTGATGATTAATCTCCTCAAAAATAAATCTTCTTAATCGCTGTTCAAACACTTGATACAATAAAGCTAAAGTATTCATATGATGTGTGTAATGATTTAATAAGTAACTCTCAGTGTTTTCTAATACTTTATCAAAAAATTCTGCACCATCAGATTCGGGTACATATTTTAAGTAAGAATATTCCTCACTTGTTTCCTCCTCTAGTTGTTTACTGAGATTATCCCAATCATAACGATTTTTAAAAATGGAATCATTTCCTTGATTATAGTACCTGCAAATGCTACTTATTCTAGATACAAATTTATCCTTGGAATACTTGGACATTTCATTAAATACTATTGTTGCAAAGTGTGGTTGACCTTTTTCTAAGTAAAATTTAGAGGGCATGTTTTTCCAAAAATCGCTAAATACTCCTAATAAATCTTCAAAACTCATAGTGTTCGTCTTTAAAGGAAAAGAATTAAGTGTGATTGCATTCAAGTTATATAATGGTATTTCTTTTCCTTTTATAGTACGTTGAGCCAATTTTTTTGGATAAATAAATTGTTCTCTCTGTTTTTCAAGCCACTTAAATCCCATAAATAAATCATTTTCAATTTTACTTTCATCATAATATCGACTTTTTATAATTTGCCAATTCACATCTTCTAATAAATCGTACCCAATTCTTTTATATACATACTCAGTATCTTCAATATTTTTAAATATCGTATCAATATTCATATTTTCTATGATAGATGAAAATTCATTGATGGTTTGTAATGTACAGAAAAATAGCATGTTTAATGTCCCAATAGTATAATCAAGAGCATTACGTATTAAATTTGTACGGAATTGATATTCCAGCAGTACTTGATTTTTTACATGCGATATACTTTCTTGTTTTAACTTACAAATAGCTGTTTCATCATTTTTTTGACTTTCCAGTTCGGCAAGCTTTTTATTGTAAAATTCCTCATATAATACTTTTAAATCTATTTCTCTCCACTCTTGCGGACCATTTTTCGATTTCAAATCAGAATAATACATTAAAATTTCTTCTCTTAGCTCATCTGTAATCTCAAAAACAATTTCATTATTAGAACCTTTTGGAAAAGGAACTTGTTTTAAATTAAAAACTAAGTCCTCTAACTTTCCTGATGTTTCTGTCATAATTCTACCACTCCTTTTCATCAAATTATAAAAATGCGATTGCTTTGGTGATTCAATATTGCTCTCTCATCAAAAGTTTATTTGTCTAAAAAATCCTTTTAAACAGCATTTTAGATTTTTGAAAATATTTTTCTTACTATGCTCAACTTTTTAATTCTTACTTCTTGGTACTCAATCTTCATAATGAATTCTTTCACTTAAATACCACTACTATTAACTGAACCTATTAGTATTTATTCAATAAACCTTTCATATCAAACAATATCTAGCTATAACTAGTCATTCGAGACTATTACAATATAACTTTTATCAAATTGACAACCTTTCCAGTTATTATGATTTATTTATACCAAATTATACTATAATTTAATTATTAAAACATAAAATATAACTATACTTAAAATACCTCTCAAAACAATTATTTCATGTTTACTTGACTAAGGTGATTAACACTAAAAAATCGTATAACGGTGTTAATCTTTTGGGAATGATTGTGATATCAGGTCATTAGCTAGAATTTTATGTCATGTTAGTATAAATACAACTGAGGGTTCTGTTGCAAAGTTTTCTAAATGAGGCTACACTCTAGAAAAAGAAACAGGGGGATTTTTAAATGAAATATTTTAAAGGAAAACAGTTCAAGAAAGATATTATTTTAGTAGCCGCTGGCTATTATTGTCGTTTTTCTTTAAGTTATCGTGATGTATCTGAAATCTTGAAAGAACGTGGTGTTTCCGTTCATCCAACAACAATTATGCGTTGGGTTCATGAATACGGCAATCTGATCTATCAAATTTGGAAGAAGAAAAAAAAATCCGCGCACCATGGTTGGCATTTAGATGAAACTTACATCAAAGTTAAAGGAGAGTGGTGTTATCTTTATCGTGCAATTGATGGAGATGGGCATACTTTGGATATTCAACTTCGTAGAACACGCGATCATCAAGCGGCTTATCTGTTTATGAAGCGACTCGTCAAAGTTTTTGGAGAACCAACGGTTCTTACTACCGATAAGGCTCCAGCCTTGCTTTGTGCGTTCAAAAAACTGAAAAAGAACGTTTTTTATGTACGTACAAAACATTGTACTGTCAAGTATCTCAACAATCTCATTGAACAAGATCATCGACATGTAAAACGACGTTTTGTCAAATCTTCTGGATTCCAAAATATTCGTCATGCTTCACGTACTATAAAAGGGATTGAAACGATTCAGGCCTTATATAAACAGAGACGAAGTCTTGAATCAAACTCCGTCTTTTCAGTGTATGATGAATTACAACAATTACTGGTAGCTGCATAATATCTCCCCATCCATACATGTCTTTATTTATCTTCTTAAGAAACTTTGCAACAGAACCCAGTAACTTAATTGTCACCTATCTCGTAGTTCCTTCTTGTAATTTTCTCTTATTAATCTCTTTATATAGCTTACCTTGAGAAATACCCACTTGACCAACAATATCCTTAATGGAATAGTCTCCTGAGTCATACATCTGCAAAGCTACTCTTATTTTGTCATTATCGAGTTGAGGTCTCCCCAGTTTAACTCCTCGTTTCTTTGCGCTTGCCAGTCCTTCTTTTGTTCGTTCTGCTATTAAGTCTCTTTCGAGTTGGCTAATTACTGCCATCATAGAGAACATAGCCTTTCCAGTTGGCGTTGAAGTATCCATATTTTCCTTTAATGATACGAAAGTAACACCCATATTATTTAACTCCTCAACAGTTGTAAGGATATCAAGAGTGTTTCTCCCTAGTCTGCTAATGGCTTCTACAATAACGGTATCGCCTTCTCGTACTGTATCCATGAGCTGGGTTAGTCCTGCTCGGTCTTTTTTAGTTCCTGTATATTTCTCTTGGATTAATCTATCATAGCCATACTTATTGAGTGCTTCTAGCTGTCTATCAAGTAACTGCTCATCAGTCGAAACCCTAGCATAAGCGATTCTCATCAGGTTTCTCCTCCCTTACACTTATTGTACCTTTAATGTAACATGAGGGATCACTAAGTGTAAAGGTTTTATGTAATCTTTTGTGTAATAACTTTATGTAAAACACAAAAGGCTTAACAATAAGGTTTGCTGCCTTAGTTAAATGATTACACTTATTTATCGTTTTATGTAATCTTGGAATAAACTAGAGAACACAACTTAGAGCTATCACTACACCGATCACTATATAATTCTGATATGAGTTTAGCTAAAAAGGATCACATCGAGGTCGGGATTTACCTTATTAAGCACACCTCTGAACATTACCTGTGAGTGTGTAACCTACAAGTAATAAAAAGCCAATTAGAATACCTTTTGACCTAGAAGGTATTCTAATTGGCTTTTCTTGTTTAAGATACAGGTCTGATTCATTATACACAAAAGTGAATCTATCGAGGATGAGGTTTTCAGGATTTTGGTTCGCCAGGCGCCTGGAAAATCCGCGCAGAATTTAAAACTTTGGGTCTAAACCACTAGATAATACTCTATGTTTTATGAGATATAAGGCATCCTAATGTATTTGTATTACTTCGGATATACATACTTGATTTCGCTGATAATTGTCTAGGAAAAACAACTATAAAATGCAAGATAATGGGGGAACCTAGTAAATTCCAAAGGAAATATGTGTTAGATTTCAGCTAGTGATGTGTATGTTTACATGAAATAATAAAGAAAAGCCGACTCCTTGTCAGGAATCTGCTTTAATAAATATCCTACTCTAGTTAGAATCACGGTTTCGCAAGTAATTTTCATACTCTGCTAACCATACTAACATCAAGTTTTTCAATTCAATAGTTTCAATTTCACAAGTATTCTCTTCATCATCAACATAACGATTTGTAATTTTTGTATAATCTGCTCGTATTTCTAAGTTACAACTATTTCCGTTTATCTCAAGAAAATCTAATTCCCCATTTAATACTTTATCTAAATATTGTATACCATGATTGCTATGAATATCATCTTCTAATAAATCTGCAACTAAAGAAATTTTTTCTGGTAATTCAATCATTAGGGTATTTAAGGGACCCTCATAAATTCTATATGTATATTTCATAAGCAAATATTGTCTCCTTTATAGACTAATAGAGTGGAAATGCTGAAATGATTCTTCCGTTTGAATCAATAAATAATCTAATCTTCATACCATTTGGAGCGGTACCGATATACCTATTCCCTCTTCCGGAGTAAACTTTATTATTATATGCTACTTCAATGGCTTTGAGGACCTCTGTTCTACCCCAATGATCTGGGAAAAATGTTGAAGGTAACGTTTTAGGTACACCATTTACTGAAACTTCAGCTTCGTATACGCCATAACGGTTTGGTGGTCTTGTAACTCTTAGAATTTCTCCTTCGCCCATCATACTAACATGATGATAACCACCAGCGTCCCCTTCTCTATTTAAATTCCCATGGAAGATATGTTCAACGGTACGATTGTTTTTATAAATAGAATTAGGGTGAGATTTATACGGATTAAAGAATAATAAAGTATCTTTAGCTTGTCTAAAATCTGGTGTATCAAATCCAGATCGCAAACCACCTCCACCAGCAATAGCAAGGTTGTCTCCTTTGTTAAATAACTGTGGAAGTTCCGTCATTCCTTGTGACATTTTTACTCCTTTTGCTACCTTAACAACTTTACTTACTCCTTTATCTCCCAAGACACCCAAAGCTAATTGAGTCAATCCGTATGTAAAGAATTTTGTACGGCTTTCTGCATCGCCGTTGACAACATCTTTATCCCAAGATTCAGAGATTGCTTGCCCCATCCCTTTTAGTGTGTCGATAGGGTGCAACAGAGAATTGCCGAGGTTTTCCCATGTTTCTGCATCACCTAAAGATTTAAAACCGTCTATTGTATCGCCTACAGCTTCACCAGCACCAGACCAACCTCCATCTACTATTTTCTCAAATGTAGATTTTTCTTTTGGGTTTTCTTGCTTCACTGCATCGCTAGCATTTGAAAGTGGACCGCACGTCGCACCTTCTTCAATATTATCATCGGAAACCTTTCCGTCAACCAGATTCCCATCATATGAAGCATCTGCGGTGCGGAATTTCTCAGCGATTCGTTTTAATTCTTCTTCCACATTTGCGATGGCATTTATAAAGGTAAATGCTTTCGGCTTTGCATCATCGAACATTTGAACGAAATGTTGATTAGAAGCGCCCGCCCACTGATAGCACAGATGGTCAATTTGATCGCATAATTTTTTATGTGTTAATTCTAACGCATGTCTTGTGCTATAAGCTCGTTTTGCGACTTCTTCTAGCATTTCAGGTGTAACCTTAATCTGAACCATATATTTCCTCCTTCCCCTATTAAAATTATGAACCGAAAGGATAAATATGTAAATACTTAAATAAAGAAAAAATCCCACATTCCAGCTGATTCATGTGCCAACAAGAAATACCTGAAAAGTACAAATCACCTGAGAAGTACAACTCAAAAATTTCCCCTGTGGAGGTCGTAGCAAAAGAGGGTTGACTAAATATTAAAACTACTTTAGCATTTCACTTAAGAAACTCTAATCGAAGTGGTTCTCAATGAGGATAGTAACTTGAGAGCCTTGATACATATAAGTTTTACTGATCCCAAGCCTCTACAGCCCACTGGGAAGTTCCCTTGACAGGGTGGAGGTCGCTAGTTCGAACCCAGTCGGGGTCATTACCTTATGTATCAAGTGTTGACAAATCTCATATTTGACCAATACTAATGTTGAGCACCGCTCAATGTTTGATTAGAACTCCTCCTTTAATTCCGATTCAGAATGAAGGAGTTTTTTTATGTCTATTAGTTATTTCACCGAAAAACCCACCGTAAAAAAACGACAACCCCACAAACTAGCTTCAGATTCAATAGTATTTAGTTAAATTTTATCATAACTAAATAACTAATTAATGTTAGAAATAACAAACACCATAAACTTCTATAAAATAAAATTATTTTCATATTTTCCAATTATTGATATTATTATCTATAAAAGTGCTGATTATATAGAAGGAATGAACTGTTAATATAATAGCAAGGCTAATAGAAATCATTTTTTGTCTTGACTTTTATTATTATGACATCAGCCTACGCTATCCCCTTCTTCTATTCCTATCCTCAAATTATTTTTCAGCGTAAAGAAAGGATTGAAAACGTAAAATGTATAATGGTTTCTCTATTGATACAATAGGCAAATTTTCAGCAATTATAGTTCCATTTGTACTAGGGGCTTTAGTCTACGGAAGTAATCAACTTATAAGTATAGTAACGACTAAACCCCTCGATAGACAACTTAAAGATACCTTTAATCAAGCAAAATTAAAATTGTGGTTTTATACAATAAGTATAGTATTTGGGGTTATAGTATATTTAATTTACGCTATAATTTTTACCAAAGTTTATATGATTATCATAAACATAGTTTCTTTTGTGGAATGCTGGCATTTGGTTTATTCTATTGCTATATTTTAGTGTCATCGTAATATGGAAAAGAAATTAGATAACTTAAAAAAAACAAAATTGCATTTTAAACTTTTTATTTTCAATGTAATTACTAGTATTGTATTTTTCTTTTCTGTTTCATGTGAATACCTCGACAAAGGGGAATATTTAAACTTCTTGTGGAATGGTATCCCCCTAGCTTTTGTACTAAGTGGTTTGTACTTTTTTATGCTTAACAAATTAACTAATGCAACAACACCACAGATTAACTATGATATTCAACCAATCACCGAAGATGACTTTAAAGAAATTAAGAATTTAAAATACGAATACTCAATGGATGAAAAGAGAATAGTTTTCGTTCCAAAAGAACAATCTGAAAAACAGATTCGATACGTTTATGATTTCTCTTCCAAAGTCTATTTGAAATGTACGGAACAAGTATAATTCCTGATTAACCTAAAAGATTAGTTACACCAAACCCTTAATTAACTAAAGAAGTCGCGATTTAAATCGTGACTTCTTTTCTTATTTTTAAACATGTTTCATTATAGCAGAAACATTAACCACACTATTCAAACATATTCTTACCTTTGCAGAAATAATTATTTTAAATTCTTCATCCTTAATAACACTTATATTCGACGCCTAAGGATTACTTCTTCTCGCGTTGGTTCTTCGAAAGTTCAAATTAATTCCTTTCTCTAACTTCTTTACAAGATGACGGCGAAGGTCTATCCAATCCTTGTTGGTACTAATAGTACCGTGAACAACTATGGAATAATAACGAACGAGTTTAACAAAAAGCTTCCCAGGTGCTTTATTTTGTGCTTACTCTTTAGCTAATTTTTTAATTACCATTTTTGGTTCTCTATTTCAGTAATATAACGCTTTTTAAACTCTATTAATTGTTCAGAAGCATGTGCTAAACCGTTAATATCTCCAACCCTAAACACCTGCCCCATCGCCATTTGTAATTGTATTTCTTCATCTTTTATTAATTTATTTACCATAAATAATCGTTTTTCGAGTTGTAATGAGAAGAGCCTGTACAGTGTACAGGCGTTTTCTTTGTTACTTTTCCACTTCTATAATTCGTTTCATCGCCTTCATTTGACTGATATGATCTGCTTCATGGTACAGCACCATACCGTAAAACGCATCTACCGTTTCCAATCCTAAGAATGGTTCCTCCATGCTAATTAGAAGTTATTCTTTCATCAAACAAATACTACACTTCACCCTCTCATAGTCATTACGAAACGTTATATTTCACTAATACATATCCTTTAGTTGTTTTCTCAAGCAAAACATCTAAGCGAATATTCTTCCCTTTCTGTTCCTGCAACAATTGCTCAAAGTCCTTTGCTAGTTGATGCAAGACAAAAACATTAAATACATTACCCTTTTCTTCTTTCATCTGAATTACATACAAAAAGCCTGATCTTGATGTAGTTTTCTTCTTATGTGCTCCCACTAACATACCTCTACAATGGCTATAAGGAACCCATTTTTGTAACATAAGCCCTTTATCTGTCTTCGTGACGCGAATATTCCCAAAGGCCCCTTCCTTTATCGTAACCTGCTGTAAAGCATCCGTAGCAGTTCCAGTTGCTATGATGTCATATTTCATCATAACCGCAGGCTTTTTACTTTCATCTTTCACGACAAACTCAATATGAAGATAAGTGCATTTCTTCTCTTGATGAAATCTTTTATGCACATTTATGACTTTCACAATCATGTCATAAACAGTCAAGCTTCTTCATACCTTGTTTTTCTTTAATACGCTCTTGTTTTTTTATTTGCTCCAACACCATGACAGAAAGTTCATCGTGAGTCTGCTTAGGGTGTAAAAGTTGATTTTGAACTTCTGTGTTTGATTGTATATCAAATCTTTCTACACCAGGAAGTGTATCTACTTCTGTTTCATCCATCATGGCTAAACCGCATAGAGATAATGTCGCTCGTCTCTTTGCCTTTGTTTCACACGTCATTAGAGCATGAGCTAGCTGAACTGGACTAATTTTTCTTCCATCTTCTGTACTAATGGGAACAGCACCCATAGCTGTATCTTTCCGTCCACTCTTATCTGTGACCCTTACTTCTACATATACTGTCGTTTCAATCTGGCCACGATGTACGATTTCAGCATCAATGCCATGAATCTTCCGTAACTGATCCGAACAGTTTTTTCTGGCATACATATGACTTCTTAAATAATACCTTCAATAATTAAATAAATGAAAAAAGCTAGTCCATCAAGACTAGCTTTTTGTAAAAACCCTATCGTAACAATTTTTTCATAAACAAATCACGAGATTCAGCCAATAAAGTATTTTCTTTATGAGCCATTTCTACTTTTTCTCTTAGAGGTCTTGTAATGGCTTCGAATCTCTTTAAGATTTCTTGAGGAGGGATTACTCGACGAATAGCATGTATTGACGTTTATGGATTTATGGAGAAATATACGGCCAAGACGATCCCTTTTCAGATTCGAATAACTCTAGGAAAAAATATACATATATTGTTATAATCAATAGTAGAGACTAAATATTATTTTAATTAATAAATGACTCTATTTTAACTTACGAAATACATCAATTAGTAGAAGGAGGAAATATACGTGAGTCAAAATGTTAGAATTGCCAACCTCCCAAGTTATAAGCAAACGAAAACTTTAAAAGAGTGCAACGAGCTCCTCAGTTCCATTTTAGAAATCAAACAAATATCTGCTTTTCAATGGTTATTTGAAAAAGGGAACTATTATATGGGGATTTATTTATCCTTTGTTGATGGAAATGGGGATAGCATCGATTCAGATTTATGTAACTGTATAGAAACATGTGTACCTTGGGAATATTTGAACAACAATGAATCATTGTGGATTTATACGCAGCTTCGTCTTGATATTGCAAGAGCTTTTAACTGGGATATGTTTGATATACAAAGCGATAACATTTATACACCGATCCATACACATGATCTTAAACCACTATATAAATTATCGTCAGAAGAAAAGAAACAATCTGTACCTGTTTCTTTATTATCATATAAAATAGCTGAACCCACTGTATTATACCGGCAAAAAGGTATACTTTGTGCGAAAGATAATGCGAGAAAAAGATACTCCAATCTAGTTCACCTTTCCGAAGATAAATTTATACATACATACGATGGTGGAATGTATGTTTCGGATATCCCCGGAATACAAATCCGCGAGGGAAGTTCTCTTCATTGTATTGATGAAATTACTGATATTGGACGTGAAATGATTAAAAGAGATGATGACTCCGTACTTTTAGCTGATGGACCTTTAGTAGAAGGATATCGGGCACATGTAGCTATTTGTAATCTATATCCATTAAATTTGATTGATATTCTTCCGCTATCTCCCCCATTTACATGGATATCAGAAAATGAAAATAAATTTATTGCGTTAGTTCCTCGGAAAGATTTACATGAGAAAACTCACTTTGATATCAAACCAGCAACTGTAAAAGGAACGAAATTAAGAATCTCAGAAGAAGCCGTACAATCACATCCGTGGTTAAATGATGCCCTGAATCCCGAAAAGTATCATCTCATAGAGGTTGATCTAGATTTACGTAAGTGGAAGCCTGTATTAACCCAAAAGGACTTTTTAAAGAATATACACCCTTCCGAAGGTGGTTATATCGAATTTATGGTATATTCTCAACAAGAAAATTGCATTTACATCATGGATGGGTCAAGAAATGGATGTATTGAATTAACTAACCAAAGCTTCCAATGGATTACAGAACTTGGTGGGGATTTAAAGGTTTATTGTTTAAGTGTAAGCCCTTGTGGTAACTATATTGCGATTGGCGGTATAGCTGATGATCGGTATTCTCCAAGTTCATTTTCTTTAATACATGCCCATACTGGAAAGTTCATTTTCAGACTCCCAGTTTTTAAAACATTTCATAGTGCGATTTATTCGATTACATGGCACCCAGACAGTCAATGGCTAGTATTAGGATTAGCAAACGGAACTCTTATAGAACTTAGCCTAGACGGCGAAGCACGATATTTCAAGGCACTCAAAGGCAGCATAAGTCATATATGTTTTAATCAAAACATGATGTATGTAACAGGGAATGAAAAAGTGATTCGAGCCTGGAAAATCGAAGAATAAAATTTAGCTTTTTGGTTCAAAAGATTTTGAAGTTAAAATAGATTCAATTAAGACAAAGTCCAGAGAAATTGGTTAAAAATCCAATTCTTTTTTTCAAAACTGTGGTTAGATAGAAAAATGGCAAATAAAAATTATTGAATGATATTCCATTAATTCACTGTGAATGACCCCTCCTTAACACTCTTACGAGTCGTTTGAAGAAGGGGCTTCCTGCTTCATAGAGCGTTGCTATTTGGGAATCCAAGCAGTCTTACATACTCTCCACAGGCGTCGTTTATACTGTTTGGACACAACCTTGCCCTACAGTTTCATTCTTCGGTCATTCTCACAAGTAATTGCTCTAATCCTTTCCGCAAAATGTTTAGACTTGCATTATAATCTCTGTCTAACACCGTTCCACACTTTGTACAAATATGTGTCCGAATCGAAAGTGATTTTTTCACACGATTCCCACAGCTAGAACAATCTTGTGATGTATACGCCGGATCTACTTTCACAAGTAGGCCTCCGAATTTCTCACACTTATACAAAAGCATCTTACGAAAAGCGCCCCAGCCTGCATCAGAAATCGACTTCGAAACCTTTCGATTCCGAACCATCTGGCGGATATCAAGATTTTCTATACAAATGACCGAATACACTTGCGTGAGATGATAACTTAATTTGTGTAAGAAATCTTTTCTTTGATTCGCTACCTTTTCATGAAGGATCTGGATCCGTCCCACTTGCTTCTTATAGTTCGCAGAACCTTTCTTTTTCTTCGAAAGGTTACGCTGTGCTTTCCTCAGTTGTTTTTCTTTTTTCAGAAGAAATCTTGGATTTTCAAATACCGTTCCACTTGAAGAATAGCGTATTTATTAAGTCCTACATCTATGCCAATCGCATTTTCCATAACAATAGAGGAAGGTACAACTTGTCTTTCGACACTAAAAATAGCGTACCATCTCTTCGATTGGTGTTTCAGAATCAACTGTTTGATCGTTCCTTCTATCGGCCGATGCAGATGAATCTCTATTTCTCCTAATTGTTTGTTATATAAATTTCCGTTATCTACAAATGACATCGCAAAGCGGTGTTTCCCATTCGATTTGAATCCAAATTGAGGGAAAGTGAGACTATTATAGTCTTTATACTTTTTCAATTTGGGATAGTTCGTATTCCCACGAAAAAAGCCATCATATGCCTTTTTAAGTCGTAAAAACACTTCTTGTAAGGGCTGTGATGGCACTTCCTTCAGAAAAGGATATCTCTTCTTATCAATTACTTGTTGCTTTTGCATGTCAGAACGTGTATACAATTGCTTATTTTCTTTATATTTTCTCTGTTTATCTAAAAGAGCAGAGTTATAAGTTTGACGACAATATTGTAGCCAACGTTCTAACATTTCTTTCTGTTCTTTCGTTGGGAAAATTTCATATTTTTGGCTCAGCAACATTGTCATCACCTTCCTCTTTTTTCATTGTAGTGGTTCAAATTCCTAAAACAAAAACGAATATACGTTCGCCTTACTACTAGTATACATGAAGTTACAGAAAAAGGAAACAAAAACTTCGTGCTGTGCACGACCAACATTCATCCCCTCCCTACCACTGGACTATGTCCTGCACGCGCTTGAGGAAGGGGATGAATGTTGGAGTACTGTTAAACTTTGATAGATTATAAGACATAAATCTCTTGTGATTGAATGTATGGTCATAGATGTGTGTTAAGAAATTTTGGTATCAAGAGCAACAACGCATATTGAACAATGAGCCCCCTACTAGAAGCTGGACATCAGAGCAAATTGTATCTTATTACTTACATAATAAATAATATTATCCTCTGAATAAGTTTCAATATTCCGTCAATAATGTAGATACCATAATAATTTCTCGGTCCCCCTGGAGAGCCTTGAGCAGCTAGCTTTTGCTAGCTGCTCCTTTTCATTTACTGAACTTTAAGCACACGTTTTACAGATTTCACGATACGGAAAAGCCCATGTAGGACTTCACACCGACATTATCGTTTTTGGGATAATCTGTTCTGTTAGTTTGATGGACATATAGTGATACCTCTGTATGCAAAATTGCATACCACTTTCTATTGAAAATAATTATCATTGTAACTATAATTGTTACAGTAAGTAGATTTTACATTTACTTATTGAAACTATTTTATGAAAGAAAATTAAAGGAGGAGTTAGAATTATGAAAAAAGCCATTTTAGCAGGAGCATTAGGATTTGCAGTACTTTCAGGTATGAATTTACCAGGGTTAGAAGTGCCGAAAGCTAGTGCAGCAACTATGGATTTAGAAATTCAAGAAGTTACTAAATATTATTCTCTGAGTTCATATGAAGTGTCTCAAAAAGAATCTTTTAATCTTAAAAAAGGAGAAGAACTTACGGTCTTTGTAAATAATTCAGGATTCCCGATTTCTTACACAGTCTTTGACGGAGACAATCAAGTAATTGGTACATACAATGCTAATTCACCTTATGGACGCGTATTCAAAGCGCAAAAAGACGGTAATATTTCTGTACAATTTCAAGCAGGGGTGAATTCTTCATTTATGAAGAAAATGAATTTTACAGCTAAATTCGCTCTTTCTAAATTTAATTAACGGTAAGCGTTATATAAACAATAAAGTAGAACTGTATACATTTTTTCTACCTTTAAGTAGTTTCAAAATCTTTTCTATCCCTTTGCTAGTGTAGAAAAGAAACTTTGAATATTTAACAGAGATTAAAGAAACTAAAAATATCCCTATTTCTAAATTAACGGGTTTACTTGTGAGGTGCAAACAGACAAATATCACGTTTAATCTCATAATGTAATCACCAATTAGACGCTTGCTAATTCGCAAGGAAATTCGCACAAAAAGACCGACTTTACAAAAAGTCGGTCTTTTTATTACTAAATTATTGGCTTATTCAATAAAAGCTCCCAAATTGCTGAAGAAGCGGGTCTACTAAGCTCTTATTAAACCCAATTATCATATGGCAAAGTATAATTATACTTATAGGATAATAGAAGTTTGCATTTCCAATTTTTTCACACTCTATTAACAAGGCAGTTATAGCATCCTGGTTTAGCGTTAAGAATGTGAATATATTCTACTTCTTTATTATCAAAAATTTCATCTATATTTTCTCTTAAATTTACACCTTCTGTAACCCTTGCTTCTACAATCATTGAGTCAGCATTGTAGCCGCGTACAGATAGATACCTATGATGTAACATATGCGGAATTTCATTTACATCTAGCTTAGCGGTAGTTGCTCCCTTTCGTATAAATATAGGACCACTTGCTTTATAAGGCGAATTAACACTATGATATTGGTAATTCAGTAAGATTACCTCTTCTCCTACCTCTGCATCCTTCAAACTTATCCTGCAAGGATATCCAGGATTTTTATTTGCTATTATTTTGACTGCCCCGATACCTTTTAATACTTCTTCATTCATTAGAAATAGGTTATTAAACTCCTTCTCTTGTAACGCAACGATTTGAAAGTTATTTCTCATATTCTATCCCTCCTTAATTAGTTGTTATAAAGCATTTCACTAATGATGCTACCACTAAAGTTCATAAAACTTGTTCAATAATCCTGCCCGTTTGTTGAAGATTGAATTTTCATAATCCTTATATTAAGTTTAACATAAAATTCCACAAGAACCTCTAAAAAAAATCATCCTTTTTAAAATAGGATGATTGCCCAGCTTATTTAAAGTATAAAATATCGTTTAAAGTAAATTGTTTATCGGTTAAACCTAGTTTCTGAGCTGGCGTTAACCTTGTCTTTTTAGATACTTTAGTAGCCAAACAGAAGTTGTAGTACGTTCTAAGAATGGTCAATGCCATTTGAGCATACTTAGGGTTAAAATTTGCATAGATATAGCTTTTACCCTTTCCTCTCGCCGTCACTAGAGGTCTTTCGAGAATGGATAAACGCCTTCTGATTTGTTACATAAAATTGTTCGTCGGTCGGTCACTTACTTTTAGTATCATATTGGCGATGTATTCATCATCAAAGCCACTTAAATCCGAGGTACAATCGACGGTGAAAAACCCTTTGTCAGTAGGTGGAAGGGGGTGTTCAATTGGGTTTTTCACCCACACTTTATAGGATATAGAACCGTTGGATAACTCCTTATGAAAAGAATGCTTCTTTAATTCCATCGCTAATTTTATTGATGCGATTTTCCATATTGACCTTTCTTTGATACCATTCCATTCCGCCCAATCTTTAAGATGCTTTTTTGCTTGAATATGCTCTTGGTACGCGTCTGGAAGGTCCTTGTCACGTTCAACTTTCGCTAGAAAATGGAGAGCCTCATTCGAGATAAATTCTTCATTAAACACCCTATAAAAGGCGTTCATAATCGTTTCATCCTCGTCTGAAACAAAACGCCACTTTTGACTTTGTAAAGTTTGTTTGAGCAACCAAAGGTGGGCAGTCACTGTGTAACTAGATTTCACGTGAAGCCCATCGATATAGTTCTCCCTTCGCATAAACTCATTACGGTATTCGTGATATTCAGCCATTGTTTGGCTATCATTTTTCGTAGGTGGCTGCGGCGAATGAGAAAACCTTAAACGAGCATTCTTCTTTGAGAATTCGTGAAGGTGGTCTTCTCGGTAGTAAAGTGTGTCGTCGTTAACACTCTTTAGATTGACATCCCAATCATATGCAATATCCGAACGAAAGATATATCCTGTATCAACATCCCCAGTTACGATAATATGGGTTTGAAGTTGCTTGTCTTCAAGATTATCGTATCGAAGTCCCCCGTGTCCTTTTTGCCTTACATTGTTCAAGTAATATAAGAGTTTATCAGTGTTCAGCCAAAGAGAGTCAAACTGCATAGAGTTTAATGGCTTTTGTTCGTGACGTTCAAGAAATTCAAGACACCTTCTATAAAGCCACTCTAATTTGCGATAATAAGTTAATGGTGATATATCAAGAGCTTCGCAAGTCCGAGTGACAGGTGTGCGATTGATAAGCATCTTAGCGAATTGAGGCATTATTTCGTTTCTCTTTTGATTAAAAGTGAATGACTCCGTTCGAGTTGGCAATACATTAGTCATCTTTATGAAAATTATATTCAGGTTTAATATCCTCGACCTTATCTAAAGTTGCAAGGCGTTTGATTTCTTCAATAACAGACCAATTGGAAAGAGGTGTGACGGTACATTTGTGAGATTTCGTTTTTTCAGTAGGGTCTAGGTTACATACAATCGTATCGTCCTTATCTTTTCCTCTGCTACTTAACTTATAGCGACTTGGTTTGTTCTTTATTTCTTCAAACTTCTTTTGAGACAAGCCAAACCAAGAACAATAAGGATTTGTACAATAATTAAATTGTAATGTATGGTCTTCACCTTTATAAGTGAATTCAATCGGGTCAAATAGCTTATTGTATTTTCTCGCAAAGCGTCTCGGATGGAGCAGAGGGTAATCCAATTGCCTATCCAACAATTCTTCAGAAGAAAGAGGGTCCATAAAACTAACAATATTATCACTTGAATGAGCTAATCGTTTTAATTTAGCCAATGCTTTCTTCCTTTACATTTTGGATTTGACTGAGAATGCGTTTGTTAAAACGCTTAGACTCAACCCATTCAATAAAATCCTTATCATCTATAATGTTTTTAAGAAATTCATCAACCACTTCATCTTCTGTAAACTCCAGATATTCCGCATAATATTTCACGATATATCTAGTTTGTTCAGAAATCTTCCAACCAACAGGTTCACTATTTTTATTTTTAGGCTTCAAAAACTTCATTTTCTAATTCCTCCACATAACTCACAATATAAATCACATACAAATTCACATACAAATTCACATACCCTACAATAATTATTTCCATATAGGTGATTTATTATGCGGTTTTATAGGTGAAAAATCAATTAAGTTGCTATAATCCTTATTTTAACAACAAAAACGCACGGTAATTTCGTATGTGAAATACCGTGCGTTTTATCTTGATATTTACTTGTTTGCACCTCTGAAGTAAACCCGTTAATTTCTAAATAGGGATATTTTTAATTGTCTCCCCTGTTCAATATGTAGAATTACATATTGTTTATTAAGCATAACGTGTTATCATTATATAGCAATTATCATTGCTAACTTTTGTATTCGTAATGTCATAACCAAGAGAATTGAAATGCTTGATTAGAAAACCGTCATCATATCAAGCAACAAAAAGCTCAAATACTCGCTTTAATAGGGTATTTGGGCTTTTTTAGTTATTGAGACAGTGTTCTTAATTCACAACAACATATATCGAACTTGCAGTTACATAGGATACTTAAAAATGATGTTTAAGAAATCTCTTTTAATTCGGTTATCGTTGTAATATTATGATAAATCTGTTAAAATAATAATAGAGATACTTTTCTTTTTTAGAAAAAATGACATCGGGTATTTTATTTGAATAGCAGGTCAAGGTCTTTGAACCACTTGAAAAGCATTATTCTTCAAGTGCGTCTAAAGACCTTTTTGTGTTGTTCTAAAACGATAAGAAAGGAGAATTCAAGCAAAACTCACTGAATGTAAAATGAAATCCTCTTTTTTTGGTTGCTGAACTAGAAAACCCTTATTTTTGGATTAATTATAACAATTACTTATTTTAGGAGATGATTAAATGGAGGTTTTACCTTGTAATGGTTGCAAAGGAATGTGTTGCGGTCCCGTTCCAATTACAGAAGAAGAATTTAAAAAAATAAAGAAGAAGATAAAATCGATGCCTACAAAAAAACGCCTAGATTTAAAAAGTCAGCAACGATATTTTGGAACATGCATTTTCTATGACGAAATTAACGATCGTTGCGGTATTCATCCGGTACGTCCAATAATTTGCCGAGCATTTGGGTATTACAACAATCTTGTTTGTTTTCGCAAACCGGAAATAGTTTCCGCAAAAAACTATATGAGTAACGAACAGCCCATTGGTATTTTGAGTGTTGATTTCACATGGAAAGATTTTTCTTAATGGGTTTATCTATTTTCTTAAGTTGATAGATGTGGGGCAGCACCACATCGCTATAAAGCTAAGGTTTTTCACTATCAATAAACGAAAGTAAACATGAAAAAAAAGCATTTCACTATCAGTGAAATGCTCAGATTTTAGAAAACCTCGATAAAAATCAGTTTTTCTACTATAAAAAACTTTGATCATTTTCTACCTTTAATCTGCAACAATTGTGCCCTTTTCTTTAATAAACAAGAAGTCATATTCTTAAAGACTCTTTTACACCTTTTATATCTTTTCCTAAGTTAGTTTTTACATATAAATCCTACATGGAATTAATAAATATCTTTGGGCTTTACTCCGTATAAGCATCATTACGTTCGCTAAGACGGACGGGAATTAGACTCAATGTTTAAGGGTTACTCCTCGGGTTCACCTAATCTTATGTCATCTGAATTAATTACTCTAATCATATTGTAGGAAAAACGATTACCAATAGGGGGATCAGCTAACAGTATATCCCAAAATTTCTTTTCCCAAAAATTCGGTTGATATTCAAAAAATTTCTCTAATTTAGAGCCTAGACGATTCTCTGTACCCTTATCTAGAAATATTAATTTATCTTTCCGCGAATCCCAGACTCTCATTGAACTCGATCCAGACCCATCCAACAATATGCAGTTTTCTTTATTGAAACCCAAGCTCTCAAGATGAGGTATTAAGGTTTGAACGGCTACGTCATTAGCTGTGATTATTAAATAAGCATAAACAATCCCCTTATCTTCATCTTCTTCAAATGTAAGAATTGTTCTTCTAGCCGGCCCTGCATAATAATTCTTAAATTTTTCATCAAATCCTTCGCCACCCCAATATTCCTCTTTAAAACCCTTCCCACCAATAGCATTAATCAATTCCAAATTAGGAATATCTTTAAAATGATCCCGTATTTCATCCAAATTTTTAACCTTTATTATTTTTGCTTTTGTTTTTTGTAAATCTTTATCATAATAAGTAACCAATGTTGGCAGGGAGTATGGTTTAGGTTCATTTTTTTCCTCTTCTTTTTCAGCATCTTCTCCTTTTCGATGGAGCCCGTTTATTTCATTAATTTCATCTGATCCATCCGTTACCTTATCAGGATTATAATAAGAAATATTATAAGGCTTATATTCACTATAATCTAATTCTGAAATATACGATGGTGCATAAAATCCCCCATTTATTCCTGTATACTTAGTTTCGCTTACAGGTTTCTTAATAACTTCAGTTCGGATATTATTAATAGGAGTTTTTAATATATAAAAAGTTTGCAGTTCAACATGTGGACTTGTTGTTGTTTTCTTATAAAATGTAACATCTGTAGGTTCAAGTGTTTCTCCGATAGCTCCAAAGTTCTCTTGTGATTTTTCAGGGATCTCACCCTGTTTTCCTTTAATTTCCTCTGTTTCTGCTCCCTTTTTGCCCAACACTTTAAAATTTAGGATCTTTTTTTGTTTGCTCATAACTTTAATCACATTTCTGCCCTCTTTAGGTACAGATGAAAAATATTTATCAAAGGCCTGAGGAGGTGCATACATAGCAAGGTTTTCTATTATTAGATAGGTTTTTCCATTCTTAACGTCTAGAATACCAACATCCCCCATAGTTTCCTGTTCTTCCTTGGAGTATTCCCTATTCTCTACATAGATGTTAAACAAATAGATATCATCATATACTTTACTATCGAACTTGAATTTAAAGGTTACACCACCATTATCATTTTCTTCAACAATGTAATGATTTTTCCATATTTTCGGAACTGTTAGTTCGAACCCCAAGTCTTCATTTACATATTTAATCCCATTGGCCGTTTCTCGATTCGTTTCTTTTTCTGCTGTTCCTCCATTTTTCCCTTGCTCTTTTGGTTTTGCTTCCTCTGCTGTAGCTCCCTTTGCTCCAGCTTCATTTGTCTCTAGTATTTTAAAAGTATTAAAAATATCAAATACTTGAGTGACCATGGTTGATACAGTATCTTGCTCTTCTCCAGGTGAAGTCCCTTCTAGATAAAGATGTAAAGCATCATAGTAACTATAATAACCCATGTTACCTTTAGTACCGAGTTCACCCGTCCATCTAATACCCTTGTTCCATCCTTCTTCTTTTTTATCTTCAAGACTAATTGTAAACAAAGGAGGAATAGCATCATTTATTTTACCTTTGTACGTAAATAGAAAGCTTACACGCCCATCTTCCTCTTTAATTTTATAATTACCTTCCCAAGATTTTGGGATATTGAGTGAAAACCCCAACTTTTTATTAACATACTTAATTCCATTTTTCTGTTCTTGGTTCGTTTCCGCGTAAACTATAGATGACTGTAAAAAAAGGAGGGCAATGCAAGAAACAAGCATTGCCAACGTTAAAGAAAAGATATTTTTTCTAACCACTATACAGCCTCCTCATCAGTATATTTTTGTCTAACATTTCTATTTGAAATTCACAAAAATCTTCTCCTTAATTGAACAAACAAGGGGCTCTATCCTAATATTGAAATGGTGAGAAAAAACATATTCCACTAAATTTTAACAGAATTTTCCGTCAACGTAACGCAGTTTCTATCTGTAAATTAATAAAAATCACTTAAACACCACATCCGATTTAGAATTTACTTGTACAGGAAACCATTCACTATCATCGTCAACCTTAACCACCGATCTTGCCTCTTCTACATTTGCATACAAGGTTTTCAATTGCCCCAGTGTTCCATTAGAAGAATAATATAACTCTTTCGTATCATCACTGCGTTTAAGCGTAAGTGAAATGAGGTTCGTTTTTCCCTGTATAATATTTTCTTTTGGAATATAAATACGAATAAATAATGAATCAGAGTCTAACTCTGAATTTATTAGACTATAAATATCTTTTGATTTGTTCTTTGTTTTTTCAATTCCTATATAGAATGTTCCACCTGGCTTAAAGGTTATGGGATGAGTCAGCTGTTTGCCTACCATAAGACCCAAAATCCCACCACAAGTAATACTCCCATCTTCTCTTTTTTTACAGTCCCTTCCTGACAGATGGCTTAACCGTGAAACATCAGGCTCTTCACTATACATTTCTAATGCTAAGATCATGGCGTGTTTCCCTACTTCTTCGATAAGAGGCCTAGGATCTTTTACTTCAGCTAAAGCCAAGTCTACTCGCGCTGACATGGATATTTTGCTCTCTTTTAATAAATTGACTTCTTGCTTCTCTGTAACTGTACGATACGGATATTTTCTTTCGCCTTCTACCTGATAGATCCCTGGCAGAACGGGCCCATATTTATAGACTTCTTCTTTTGTTTTAGTGGTATAAACCTTTTTTTTATCAATTTTAATTACAGCTTTATCCGGGCTTGCTTTAACGAATATATAATGAGGACGAACTCCTATGACATAGTTATCTGAGAATAAACCTTTTTCTTTTTTTAAATAAAAGCTACCCGCATTTAGTATTTGATCAGGAGACTGGGTACGTAACAGCTCATTTGATTGAACTGAATTTGATTCTTTAACTAATAAAGATTGTTGAGCATATAACAGATTAATCAGTTTATCAAATGTTTTTGGTTCTTTTTTGTATTGGCTAACCATTTGCTTTAAATAAGTGGAGTCAATGGTCATATCTTTATCTGGAGAAAGTGAGTCTTCAAGTTCGTTCAGGTTTTCAGTCAGTATGGCTTTTTTAAATTTTTCAATAGCCTCAGTACTCTCAGACATTGAATCATTACAAGCACTTAATAAAAGAATAAATAACAAAATGAAGGGGAATTTTTTAATCATTATAATCTCTCCTCGTATATTCATAGTAAGAGCTTACAGATTTAGTGATACGGGAAAGCCCATGCAGAACTTTCGTCCGCCTTTAGACATGGGATGAAAGTAACACAAGTCTTTAAAACGCCTATGTGTTCATTGAAAACAGGATATAGTATGCGGTTCGATAGACCCATTCACACTATCGGTAAAACTATATGTGTCGTCAAGAACAAGACGCTAAAACATTTGAACACGCAACTAGCTGTACGGTATGGTCATAGTACCGTAGCTCACGAACCTATATGGTCTGTCGTGAGAGTGGTGATGACATACCGCAATCTTGCACGTCAGCAATACCAGAAATGTATTTCGTCTTTGGTAGCAAGAATCTCACTGGCTTTAGCCAGCTTGCCCTTTAGGGGTGGGAGTGTCAATTTAGAAGGACTTCAATAGATTCGAATCCTCTTTTTATTCTCGGATTGTTGCTCTATAATAGTGCCCGATTTTGAAACAGAACAACTTATTCTTTCTCTTCCTTTTCAAGAACCGATCCAAGAGGCCAAGTGGTTTCATAATAGATAGACAGATAATAGATAAAGTTAATTTTTTCACCTTACTCCGATGAATTTTACATACCCATAAGATGAGGAGGATCTACTCCAGTTTTCAATAAATAGCCGATATGCTGAGGTTGGTGTAACTGAATAATTAAATAGGATTGTTTGAGGTGAATAAATATTGTAATGAGCTGAAATTGTAGAAGTGGCTGTATAGTATGAGTAATAGGGGCACTCCACGAAGCAGGTGGAGCATAAGAATTATACGGTACTGCTGCAGCCTCAGATTATGGAAACAATGTAAAAATCATAGAAAAACTTAAAACAAACGGTAATAGCCAATTCTTAATCATTTTTTGAGAAAATGTCATTATTCCCCTCTCCTTCCCAATATATATTTACAAGAAAACTCCAGACTTCCCCCCATATTTTTCGAACCTTAAATGAGGGAGCAGTAGGGTTAAGACTGGACAAAACCATACTAATCGGTTAGTATGGTTTTATAATAATCAGAATTATCAGTTAGGTCAATACCTAAATTTCCAAATAATTAAAGAGGAAGAGGAATTTATATGAAGTACACTACTGGCGAAGAAACAAAAAAGAAAATTATAGACTCTGGTTTTCAGCTTCTCGCAGATAAAGGATATGATGCGATGAGTATTGATGACATTATGAAAGGAACTGGAAGAACAAAAGGTTCATTCTACGTTCATTTTAAGAGCAAAGAGGATTTACTTCACGAAGTGATACGAACACGTTTGGACCGAGAATTTAATCATATTGTAGAAGAAACCCTCAAAGAATTATCGGATGAAACATGTAATGTTCAATTGGTATTAAAACAATTGATGCATCGAATGCACATGGGTACAGGAGGAGTAGAACGGCCTTTATGGTCATCTGCATATTATCAAATTATCGTTCTGTCTCAGAAGAATCAAATTATTCAGGATTGGTTGAGGAAACAGTATCATGCTTGGGTAAACTTTATGTCACAAATCATTCGTAAAGGCCAAGAGTTAGGACAAATCCGTACAGATATAGACGTTCGTGTAATCGTCAACATGTTCATTAGTTTATTGGAAGGCTATGAACTCCGTTCAATGATTGATCTAGAAATCGATGTTTACGAACAACTAAAACTCGTTGAATTACTTTCTTCAAATCAATAACTCAATTTTCCTGGTATAGACGCACAATAACAGGAGTCCAAGCAATAGCCATCTAACTAAGATAATCTTTTTCCTCAAAAAGTGATAACCTATATTTTGTACGCTAAAATGTTTAAGATTGAACAAAAAAAGAAGGCTAACCTCTTCAAAATCTTCGATTTAGTGGAGGTTAGCCTTCTTTAATTTATTTCCCTTGATTTTCTATGTACGCACGTATAACTTCAATTGGTGCGCCTCCTGTTTTTAATAACATGTAGCTTCTACTCCAAAAATATGGCTTCCAGTAAAAAGGCTTCAATTCCTTCGGAAACTCTTTTCGTATATAGCGAGAAGTAACGGTTTTAAAACTATTAATGATATTAGCTAAGTGAATTTGTGGCGGTGCATCAAAAAGGATATGTATGTGATCCGCTTCACCGTTCATTTCAATAATTGTACAGTTCCACTTTGTAAATAGGTTGTGGGCAATCTCCTCAAGCCTATTTTTTATATTTTCATTTATACAAGGATGTCTGTATTTCGTCACGACAACCAAATGATACGTGAGTTTATATAATGCGTGTCTATTCTTGTTAAATTCATGCATACAATCGCCCCTAATTGTTTTACAACTAAATGAATAGCGGATATAATCCTAACATATTCACATATTAAAAGGAAGGAGGGTTTGTTGAATGTCAGCGACAAAATCAATAACGTTAAAACATAAAATTACAAATCAAACAAACATCTTTGAACCGACGGTTCAAATTTTTAATGAAGCACTTTCGTATTTTATGAATGTCATTGATAAAGAATTTTCAAGTTTGGATAATTGGAACGCAAAAGGAATCGTACCGGCCGTGGAAATGTTGACGCATATGACGAAAACAAACCCACTTCCTAAATATAAAGAGTTTAACCAATGATTTTATAAGTTCCCTAGTTACTTCAGACGTGCGGCGATCGCTTCCGCCTTTGGGAAAGTGAAAAGTTATCGTTCATTACTGCAAAACTGGGTAGAAGAAAAAGAACAAGCGAAACAAGAGGGGAAACGTTTTTTGAAACGTCTACCTTCTTTTCAACTAGAACACAAGGAATTTCCTGTGTTCTACCGCGGTAACATGTTTGAAAAAGGACCTGGAAATAAGGCGAGATTAAAGCTATTTGTAAACAATGATTGGGTTTGGGTAGATATTACGTATAAACCAATGGATTTAAAAAAGAGAGGTGTTTCAGATTGGAAAGAATGTAATCCAAAACTAATAAAGAGCGGTAAGAAATTCTACCTAGCTATCTCTTATGAGAAGAAAATTACGTTAAATCAAACAAACATAAAAGATCAAACGATTGTTTCCGTAGACCTTGGAATTACGAATTCAGCGGTATGTTCTGCCATTCGTTCCGATGGAACTGTCATTGGACGTACATTTATTAACCAGCCAGTAGAAAAAGACCGGATGGATCGAATGATTAAGAACGTGAAAATCGCACAAAAGAAATATGGTTACATCTCTGCCCCTAACCTTTGGAGAAAGATAAACGGTCTACAAAAACACATAATGATAGATACAGCTCGTCGCATCGTAAACTTTGCGGAACAGCACAATGCGGATGTAATCGTATTCGAATTTTTAGGAAAAATGAAATTCCCGCCTCATACGTACGGAGCTAAACGACTCAAACAGAAATTGCACCAATGGTGCAAAAATGGCATTCAAAATAAAGTGCAACAAATGGCGCACTATCGAGGAATTCGTATTCGTCGAGTGAATGCTGCAAACACTAGTAAACTAGCTTTCGATGGCTCAGGTGAAGTTGTACGTAATCACAAAAAAGACCTCGCTACATTCCAAAATGGCAAGGTCTATCATGCTGATTTAAATGCAACCTACAACATTGGCGCACGTTATTTCTTACGTGAGTATCTTAAAGCTTTTTCTGAAAAGAAAAAGTTGAAATTTGAGGCAAAAGTTCCTCAAATTTCAGCCAGAACACAGCAATCCTTATCTACATTCACTAGTTTTCTTCAGGCGGTCACACCAGCGGTGTGAAAATGCTCGAGTTAACCGTATTTATGATGAAGGATGCTCCATCAAAATCTATGATTTAGGTGGAGAGGTTCACGATGCTATCATACAGTTTATATTTTGAACTTACACTTTAGAAGGTGTTATATTTTCTGTGAATTATAAATACTTTAAAATCACAGAGAATATAATTGTTTATTCCGAATATTTAATTTAAATTTGACCATGTATAATAATACTCATTAAGGGATTTAAGGCGCATCTGTGCCAAGAAGTAAAAAGTATACTTCAATAAAGAAGGATAGCATCTTTATGCTATCCCCCTTTTTCTGTTCAGATATTTATTCTATTTTTGTGGCAAATTAACTACCTAACATTGCATAAAATAACAAAGCCGCTGCCTCTTGCCGTTTCATTATTTGTTTTGATAAATAATCTGCTGATCCATCTTCATTATATATAACCTCTGGTCCGACTAAGTGATGACCTACAATGTTTTTCACAGACTCTATCGCCCAATCATCAGTTTCTCCTTTTAAAGTAGCTTCTGCAGGTGGAGCCTCAAACATTTCTAAATAATGCCAAGCTATCCATGCTGCTTCTTGTCTAGTGATAGCACGATCTGGATAAAATTGTTCTCCCTCTTTTTCGTATAAAATACCCAGTTCATATAACTTTTGAATATGAGATGCATACTGATGACCCTTTACATCAGAAAATACAGGGTCTTTTTTTGAAGGTGGTGCAAAGTACGCAATTTGAGATAACCAATATGAAAACTCTCCACGTGTAAGAGGGGCTTCAGGAACAAAATTCCCCTCCTTATTTGCTTTTAATATATCATATTGATGTAAAGGATCTATGAATTTAGCATATGGATGATTCACCTCTACATCTTGAAATCTCTTAGGTTCACTTAATTTCACCGCTGAACTACCAGAGTTCCAATGTATCATTTCTTTTACAGTACCATCTTTGTGCAGTTTAAACGCCATGTAATTACCCTTTTCATCTTCGAATAGTAAAGGATCTATTTGTTTTAATTCCTGTTTATCATACCTTTTATCAGCTACAAATAACTTTCCTTCGCTTACTTTTACATGTGTAATAAGGTTTTTCACCCGCAAATCACGGTACACACCTTCAAATTTCTTTAACTCTTCCTCGCTAGGTTTTAAATACTCTGGCTTCGTTTTATCTGGAAAATAGTGATCCATAAATTCATCAAATAATTCATAAGGAAGTGATGAACTATCTTTATTTGTGACAACAAAAACACCTATTTTATGTTCAGGAATTAACCACATTAAAGAAGAGAACCCTGGTATATTTCCACCTTTCCCAAAAACATATTGACCATTATGGCTTTGCGGTGAAAAGAATTCAAATCCATATGCCATATTTGGATATTTTGGATGCAACGCAAATTTTGTTTGTTGCATATCTTGCACAGTTTCTGTTTTTAGTATTTGTTTATTTTTGAATTTACCACCATTCAATTGAGCAATCATAAAATTGGCTACGTCACTTCCTGTAGAAAACATACTCCCTTGTGGCATGTCCGTCGGTCTTGTTTGATAAAATGGGATGACATCGCCTTTTTTATCGTATCCTGTTGCAAGCTTGTCTTTAATAAAATTAGTCATAACAAAACTACTATTTTGCATCTCTAAAGGGTAAAAAATATTTTTTGCCATATATTTATAAAAAGGTGTGTCTGTCAAATTTTGAACAATATACCCTTGAAGCATAGAAGCAAAATTATCATATGTATACGTATCTCCTGGTTTTCTCACTACTGTGGGCATATTTTCTTCTACATAATCTTTAAGTTTTGTATAGTCATTTACTTGATCATGAATATCCCCCGGTCTAGGATCCACGTCATCAAAACCTGTTGTATGGGTAAGTAAATGTTTCATTGTAACTGGTTCACCCACATTATTTTGGTACTTTAATCCCCCCATATAATTTACTATATCTGTATTTAAATCAATTTTTCCTTGTTCGACTAACTGCATTACAGCACTAGCAGTAAAAACCTTTGATACTGACGCTAATCGAAAAACTGTTTTTTTAGGATCAATGGGAATATTCTGTTCTTTGTTGGAAAAACCGTATCCTTTTTGAAATAGAATCTGATCATCTTTGACAACGACAATAGCTACACCAGGTGCATTTTCTGCTTCCATTTTCTCTGGAATGACTTTATTTGTGAAAGCTTCTACATCTTTAGCATTTAACGCTATAGAAGAAACTGTTTCAGCCCTTGAATTATTACCACCCAAAAATACTAGAAAGAAACATAGGCTTATAACTAATAAACTTCGAAAATGATGAATAATTCTATGACTTCTTCTTTCCAAATTAATTCCCCCTTTAAAGCCAGATTTGTTGATTATTTTCTCAGTGTGCTAAACATTGACCCGGATAACACAACCATATTCTACCATCATTTGTTTTATTTACCTAATTTTATTTATATTCTGTAATTTCACCTTCCTCTGACTTTATAAACAGTTTGGTTCTGGTACAAAAATGTTAGTGAGAAACATAGAGTAGCAAATTCCTCTACATTTCCCTCTTATGAAGCTAAACCAAACAATGTATGAATAAATTCTCTGTGGTTTTGGACAGACTTGTCCGGTAAAACAAGTTGTCCTTTTTTCATCATATACACGGCTTCGATACCTCTCAAAGTCAAGGCTACTGTACAAAATGATTTTAATCCTAACATGGAACGAATTCTCTTCTTTATACAACGATGATCCTGTTCCGCGATATTGTTAAGATATTTACCAATTGATACCCTACTATACGTTATCATCAATAAGGACAAAATTTCAGAAAAATTATAACACCCTATAAATTAAACAAAGGAGCACTTGTCCCTAGCGTCCTACTCTTTTGGCATAAAGAAGATCTAACGCCTGAACAAATTAATAATAAATTAGTAAAAAACACGCAAAAAAGCTCAAAGTCCCTATATGAACCTGAGCTTTACTTTTGTATAAGACTGATTTCATTAAATCCACTCTTTTCCATGTTCACGAATGAATTTAATATCGTTTTGATAATGTTCAAGGTGTCCTTCATCTATCATTTTTTGAAAATTTATATCGCCTTCTTTTGCTTTTCTTTTCATGTATTTACATAACCCTTCTAATCGTAGCAATACCATCTCCAAATAGTCTTCTTCCATCCCCTCACCGTAGTATTCAAAAAACAATTTGACTCTTTGTTTTATACGATCGGCATGCTGTATTGAATTATAAAAAACTGCCTCACCTGTTTCAGTATGATAAACTCTACTTAAGGGGACACAAGTGTAAAGAGTATAGGCTATGTCCCAAAGTCTTGGACCAGGACCGACAACATCAAAATCAATAATACCTACTGGTTTTTCGTGATTAAAAATAATGTTGTATATTGCAAAATCATTGTGGCATACAACCTCTATTTTATTTGGAGTATTATCCATTGGTTTCCAATCATCTGATAACGGAAAGTCACTCACAGCATCATGGTAAAGACGGAGCATCTTCGCTATTTCTTTTAAAACATCATTAGACCACATGTATTCTTTTAAAGGATAATTACCAGCTTCTCCTTCAATAAACGATAATATCTCTCTATCTTTTTCATCAATACCTAAAAACTTTGGTGCATAACTAAAACCTTTGTTTTCCAAATGCTTTAATAGCTGATGAATTTTGGCACTGTCTGGCTTTAATTCTCGTCGAACAGTACCCTCCGAACGATATACGTTTGAGACATTCCCTCCCGTTAGCATTTCTTCGTTTTCGTAGTTTGACATCTGATAATTCCCCTCCATTATTAGAAAACTAGACACTCTAAAAACAAATGCCGATTGTTCAACAATCCTGCTCGTTAACGGAACAGGAACCACTTGGCTTGTCATTATATTTTAACATAAATTTCCTATTTCTTTTTTAAAACCTCGAATAGCAACTTTAATCGCATCAAAAATAACGAAATGACAATGGCTATGGTCATCCTGATAATTGATGTGCTATTACACTTGTTAATTCAACAGTGAAAACAAGATAAACCTTTACATATCAACAAAAAAATCGAGTATAAAAGCTTTGTGATTTTATACTCGATTTAACCTACCATTTATACGGTTTCTCCCCGTTATCTGAACTACTTAATCTTTATGCTATCCCGCTTTTTCTATGCAGATATTTATCCCCCACCTAAAATTAGTGTTCACACCTTCCCATTTTTGAGGGAGGAGTCTTCTATCGGAAAACGAGAAAAAAAGAGTGTCAATCTTTCTTGGATCAACACCCCGATACTAAGCTAATTTTTAACATCTTACATATTTACGTTTGAAACCAAGCCTCCCTCTATCAATCTATGACCCATTTTTACACGTATCTCAGCTGAATCCCCAAAATATATTTCAGATTAATTAGTAAAATAATTGAAAATATGGTAAATACGAACCCTTCTTTTGTACCAGATGTAATTTGGTATAATTGTATTTAAAGAAATTATTGCTGCTAGATAGAGGAAGGAATATAGAGAGTGAAAAAAATATTTCAGGCCAAAAAATTCGTAATATCAATTCTGACGTTAGCTATAGTAGTCAGTATTTATTTTGTGCTTCAATCCACTACATCAATCACAAGAGATGTAGCAAACCAAGAGAATCCAATTCAGCTTGTAAGTGAACAACCTAAAGTGGAGATAAGTAAACCAATTCCTAATCAATTTAATGGTCAAGTAAGAAAAGTGGCATATCTTACATTTGATGACGGACCGGGAAAGTATACATCTGAACTTTTAGACATATTAAAACAACATGATGTTAAAGCAACATTTTTCTTAACTGGTAAGAATGTAAAAGCATATCCTGATTTAGTAAAACGAGAAAAAATTGAAGGGCATTATGTTGGTATGCACAGCATGACGCATGATTTCAAAAAATTATACACAAATGGTGACTATGTAAATGAAATGAAAACAAATCAAAGTTTAATAGCAGACTTTATTGGTGAGAAACCTCAATTAACAAGACCTCCATATGGCTCCATGCCTGGATTAAATGAAGCACTTCGTAATCAAGTAGCAGAAGGTGGCTTTAAAGTATGGGATTGGACAATTGACTCTTTAGATTGGAAATATAATAACTTACCAATTGAGGCGGCTTCCCTGAGCATTGCACAAAATGTACTTGTTAGTGCGACTAGGTCTAAAGAAGTCATATTAATGCATGATATTAATCCTCAAGCTGTTGCAGCCGTACCAGCCATTATAAAAGGTTTAAAGGAAAAAGGGTATGAATTTGAAGCTTATCAAGAGAATAATCACTTTCCTTTAAATTTCTGGAAAGATCCACGTATTTAACAATATAGTACTCTAAAAACTTTAAAGGCTCTTGACTCTACACTTGAACTCCCCCCACTTCAAGCGTTGCTAAGGGGGGAAGTTCAATCGTAAGATATTGGTTTTCATTTGAAAGAGGGCTTCGACTCTCTTTTTTAGAGCTTATATTTCCTTAACAGCAAATAAGACGCTAAACCGATCACGGCAGCGACTAGATTTACAATTATCAATTTGCTCAAAATTTATTTCTTTGTTTCCATACACCATTCTTTTTATCGTAAATATGATGATCACTCATAAAATGAGCTGTATTACAAGGGATATTATATTTCTTGCTTTTTTTCTTATCCCTTTTCTTTCTCCTTTTTTCCTCTTTGATAGCTTGTAAATCCGCTTTCCATTGTTTTAACAATTCCTTCTCATTATGCATTGATTGATTCTCCTTAGAGGAGATTAAATACTAAAGAAATAACCTCTATATTTTTATTTCCCTTTTTTCTCGAAATCTTATCGATGTTTCTAGAGTAAAACCAGCTTAATAATAACTTATTTTAATTTAAAAATTTTAAGATATACAAAATGCAACAAAAATATAGTTGATAATTTTGTTGTAACTATAAATATTACATATTAATAAATATAAATTACACATACAATGCAAAAGCCCTCAAGCGTGTGCAGGACATAGTCCAGTGGTAGGGAAGGTGCATTCACGAAAAAAATAATTCCAAACAAAATGCTGGTTTGAATTCACTTTCTCAACAACCAATATAGATAAATATGGTAAAATATAATTGGATGGGAGTCCAAATATATTTTATTAAAATTAAAATGGTTATCAAGTCGAAGGAAGACACCTTAGGGTGTCTTTTCTTTTAAAACACTATTATTACTATAAACATAGTAATAATAGTGTTTTAATTGAATATTAGCAATAGTGGGTCTACATATTATCAATTTACTATATTTAACATTAATGTAAAAATGAATACAAGCTAAACTTTTTCAAAATCTTTCCCCTGATAAAGATTTGAAAGAGTCATCTCAATAGTCTCCATGTTATAAATATGCCAAGAAAAAAGAACCCCTAAGGGTTCTTTTTTCACTAATTTTAACTAGAATCTAATCGATTATGATTTATGTATAATCATGACGAGAAAAAGAGCATCCTTAATATGAAAGGATGCTCTTTCTTTTACTTAAGAACAGAAGGCGAAGTCTTTTCTAACCATAGAATGCCATCATATTGTTCGGTAGGAATCATGATTTCTTCTCTATCTTTGTCCCCCCAATAACTTGCTGCAGTTGAAGTAAACATCCATGACGTTTCTGGTCGGTTTGATTCTCCCTTTAAGTTAACAAAGACATTTGGACTTCCAACGGTGCTTATTATTTTTTCTACACTTTGTTCTTCATGTTCTGTATGTACAGGAACAATTTTGTTATTATCAGAGTTCCAACTGCTCCCACTATACGCAAACACTCCAATTGTGTACATTTGGTTTTTAATGCGCTGCGGAAGAAAATCCATCATATTAGGACATACAAAATTGTGTTGTTGATACTTGGTATAATCTAATATCATTTTCGAATTTTGTTTTCGAATATGATAATTATGTCCCCATACAATTATTTTTTTGTTTTTATACTGCATCTCAGTGAGCCATGCTAAGTTTTGAGCCATTTTTTGATCTCGAACATACTCTGGGAATCCTGCAATGTTAGAAGGGATAATACCTCCTTTTAATTTCATATAACTATCTAGGTGTGTTTTAATCGCATCAATACGTATATTAATTGATTTCTCAAGAAAATTCACGTCATAAGTAGGGCTAGGTGCAACTCGAGTCAATTCGGTTTTATGAGTCTGAATAAAAGCTTTTACGTTTTCAAACTTATTGATTACGGGCTGTATTTCTACTTTATATTGATCATAAGGATACCCACCTTCTAAATTATAGTAATACTTATCCAGTTTGATTAACTCTGTTACTGCTAATTCTAGTTCATTCGCCACCTCAGGACTTAATTTTTGGAACCAGTCTTTCGCATACGAGTGGAATGAAGATCTATAAAACAAATTCATATCAAAACCAGCTAATGTTAGTGGCTTTCCTTTTTCTTTTTGTTCTTTCATATAGGTAAACAATTGTTCAACTTCCTCTGTTTGCCATACACCTTCTAAAGATTGTTTCATAGCTTCAGTAGCGGTTAAGTTATCAAAATTTTGTTGAACCGTACTTGCTTCTGCAAATCCTGATTCAAATGCAATTACATCATATCCCATTTCTTCATGTAAGTACTTAATCATACGTATTTTGGATTGATTTATTTCCTTAGCACCATGCGTACTTTCGCCAAGTACAACAATACGCTTGTCCTGTACGGCCTCTTTTAGAAAAGATAAATCTTCTGTTGTTTGGGAAGTGGGTTCATTTAATCTTTTTGCATGTCCATTTAGCCATTCCTCCCATTTGGGTTGATCGACTGGCTTTTCTGCTGCAAATGCTACAGATGTAAAGGTAGTACATGCAAGAAGAGTACTCATTAGCCCGATTTTCCATTTTTCACGCACAATAATGCCTCCAATAATCATATTTTTCACAGAGTGAATTGAATTAGTATCAAAAATTAACTAAAATACCATTATTTATAATAGTATACATCCGGATTCTAAACAATATAAATATTCTAAAAACTGAAAAGCTCCTTCATACGGAATGAAGAAATCTTCCATATTCTCATAGTGTTTTTTTTAAAATAACCACACAAGTTACATGCTAAACGACTTACTCATACGCCAAAATATCTCTCAGCATCGTTTTGCTTTCTTCAATATTTATAAGTTCCTATGGAATATATTCCACTTTCCGTTCATACCTTTCTAAAGTTGGGCGAGTCGAATATTTCAACAAGCCCCCTTTATAAACAATATGTTTTGATTATTATAGGGATTGGTACAGTATTATCATTGATAAGTGATTTGCGAAAACCACAAAAAAATATATTTGCGATTGTATGTGAGTCTTTAGTTCTAATAGGAATTGTATCTTATTACTTACATAATAAATAGTATTATCCCTTGAATAAATTTAAATATTCCGTCAATAATATAGATACCATAATAATTTCTCCGTCCCCCTGGAGAGCCTTGAGCAGTTAGCTTTTGCTAGCTGCTCTTTTTGGTTACATTCACCATTAGTAACCATTACAATTACACCTTATAATATAGAAGCTCGATTAAATCGGGCTATTATACCCATTACCCTAGGAAACTAGGGTTTTATTTTGTACAAAATGAAATTTTTATTAACTATGTAACTTTTGTCACATCTCCACCGACAAGCCTATGTTAATATTTCTTTTCGTGTTGTCACAATCTTTCTTCCTTTAAATCTATCAAATGATTTCAACGATATCCCTTCTTTCAAATACTGTTAGATTTTTAAGAGATTGATGGATACCAAGAAAATTTTGTATCACTATCAAGTGGTTTATTCTGAGTTTCCTTTTTGATTAGGCTGAACCATTCGTTTAATATTTGAGCTTTTGGTAATTGAGAGGCGGGGTCGTCTTCCCAGATGATGTGTGAAAACCAGGCCTTTGTTTCCCATTCAAATTGCAATTCTGCAAACGAGATTGTAGGATGTTCCGCTTCATGAAATTGTTGGTTTACTGCATCTGAAACTTCCGAAGCTTGAGGTAACAACTCGTTCTTAATTCTTTCTCTAATCGTCTGATCTTCTAACTGATTCCAAAAATACAATTGCCCATTAATTTGATAGAAAATATCAAAAGAAGCTTCACCTTTTTTAAAGTTAACCAAAATAAAAGCACGTTCCACATTATTGTCAGCAGCTTTTACAGTATTGACAATTAAATTTTGTGCCATTGATACCCAATAACTATTTGCTTCTTCTATTGGAGATTCAACATACAGTTCTTCATTTAATTCATTGAGGGTTGCCTCACGTTCGTTTACTTGTTCCACCTTTTTGAAAAACCTACTAAAAAAGCCCATAATTTCTCCTCCCCTTTGCAGTTCCCGTATATCACATTTTAATAATTAGATAATATTGAAAATGCAATCATATCATTTCTAGTTGTAGGTTTCGAATAAAGTTTGATTAAAAACACCTCATAAACCCTTAATTTATGATAAATAAAAGAAATCATTTTGAAATACTATGTAATATTAAAAACAAGTGATAGTACATGAGACTTTTAAAATCAATGAATTGTCTATAATGTTGCACATTATATTAATGAGGGTACACCGCTAATAATATAGTGGTGTGCTTTTTCTTTATAAGACCGCTAAATGCCCTCATTTACTACAACAACATAGAATATCTAGTTATTTACAACAACAATGTTTATGTAATAAATTTAGAATGAATATTCAAAATAAAGGTGTGAGTTAATGAAAATATAAGGAGGATAATTATGAATAAGGTACTTGGTACTTTTAAAAATACTTTCTTAGATTTATTCTCAATGGGTAAAGGCTTTATATACGGATTTGTAATGGTTGGTTTATTTATTGTAATTGGTGGTGCTTTGTTATTCGGAATTCTGTTTCTAAAAAACTTAATCTTTTAGTCAATTATTGCTGCGATAATAAATATGTTTCCTTATTAAGTTAACGGGTAGAGTTAATTGAAGAACGATTACTCTTGCTTTTATCGTTTCGCCGGATGGTATCCACCAATTTACTTGACTAACTGGTATACCGATCGCTTTTTCTTCAAGAAATACCTATATTTTGTTTCTTCTACAAACTCACCAGTCGTTTTGAAATGAACTCACTCGCTTTTAAACGATCCTTCATATCGGTATTTTCAAAGCCTCCCTGATGATTAGAGAGGCGTTTTTACATACGGCCAAATTTGATTTTTCATTGTCTTAAAACTAGAAGTGAATAGCACACCACATTTGTGTATATGACCACACATGAGATGTTGGTAAGATTTTTTTATCAACCTATCCCTTCATCCCTTTACTAATCTATCATCCCATCACAAATACTCCTATCATCACCTCCTTTTTCTTTTATTTATGTGAAAACATAAAATAAAATCGCTCTAACTAACACTATTACATTTATATATATGAAATATTACAGGTATATATTTTAGCCATAGCCGTCCCGCCAATGCCCCCAAATATCTTATGAAATATTACTCATTTTTTTATTTCAAATGAACAGCTTTACAACTAAAAAGTGTCTGGCATATTGCCATAACCGAATGTTTACGAATTTATCATCTAACATCAAGTTTGATATTTAGCAGCTGTTGACTATTTAAAAACCGTTTTGGCAACGGAACATTTTAGTGACTAATTTTAGCCTCTTTTTTTGACGAACAAATATTGTATCTAGTTATCCTTAAAATCGAAATTGGGGCTTTTCTGTGTGTCTACTAACGATTAGAAATCAAATCATGAAGTAAAATGGACAAAAAATGAACATATACCATTGGACAAATGGACAAGCATACTTAGTTTTTTTTCATAGATTGTAGTGTTCTTAAAAAATATAAAAGAGTTGAACATAATTGCCTTTACCTTATCAACGTACTCCCTTTAATTCAAACACACCAGTATTTGTAGCAAAGGACTGTCATACATTTGGTGCAAGAGATATAGGATTTAATGGTATCCAATGGCAAACGATGCGTGCTATAAACGGGGTTGTCCAATTTGGAAGTGATGGTAGAATCCTTTTTAACGGTACTGGCACACCAGTATATGCTGTAGAGCCTGGCACAGTAGTTTTTGTCAACCGAACTCTACTTGTTATGATATTGAAGCAGTACAATGTAATGAAGCTCATAGTATAGTAATCAGAGGAAGTGATGGATACTTCACAGAATATGCTCACGTTTACCCTAGTAATGATATAAACGTGGGTTCCATCGTTGCACAAGGGGCTTTCCTAGGAAACGTAGACAATTCAGGGAATACAACAGGACCTCACGTTCATTTTGCCCGCTGGAACTCCAACCCTAACTGGAACCCCAGTGCTAATAACCCTTATGGTTGGCAGCAGAATGGAGCAACTTGCGAATGGACAATGAATGGTCTCGTTCCTTTTAGATACACGGGCTGGTGGCGGTGGAGTGATAGATGGTTCTATATTATTAATGGCACTGGTTACAGGATAGGCTGGTATACAATCGGAACTACTGAGTGGCGTTTTGATAATGTTGGAGCTTGGACAGGCTGGTTCAGAAGAGAAGGAAACACTTACTTCAGAACTCAAAATGGTTTAGGTCCGTTGAAAACAGGATGGTTATGCTGGGAAGGTCAGTGGTTTTATTTTAATAACAATGGTGTCATGTTATTTAACACTACGATTGGTCAGTTCCAACTAGGATTCAATGGTGCTTGCCTAAACTGTCAACAATACCCATGTAGTTAATGAAGGTCGTATATTATGCAGGTTGGGTGCATTCATGTAAGAATGTTTATCAATAAAAAAAGCGATTTTTTTCGCGTTTTTTTGCAGACGAAAAAAATTACGACTGTCCGAATGTGCGAACCGAAGGTAGAATGGAACCTGGCGATTATATGCCAGAAACATCATTAATTGCAGCAAAAGAATGGATGGTTAAATCCATTCTTTTGTATAAATTGAATTTAATTTTTACATCCTGATACAAAGTCTATTAATGACTTCTTCCGGCGTTTGGTTAATAGAAGAAATGAATGCTTGCACATGTTTTCGGATTTCTCTTACAGAAGCATGAAAAACATTGTAAATAACAGCACTTTTCAGCCACTTCCACAGTCCCTCAATCATGTTCATTTCAGGGCTGTACGGTGGTAGAAACACAAATTCTAATCGGTTTTTATGTTCCTCTAAAAAAGGCTGAATGAGACTGGCGTGGTGAATCCGTGCATTGTCTAGCACCATGACAATTTTACCGGTTGGATATTGCTTCAGGACATACTGAAGAAAACGCAGAAAGGCTTCTGCATCGTACCGTTCTTCTTCTGTACAGTGAACTTTGCCTGTTTCATAATTGAGGATACCAATCAATTTCACTCCATGGTGTTTGCCGTACATTGGAATCTTACGCTGTTTTCCGCGCAAAAACCAAGTGTACTGAACCGCTTGGTAGTCCCGGATCATGCATTCATCTTGAAACAACAGGTGGTCAATGTTTTCTTCAATTAATCTTTTTTTAAAGCCGGAAATGTTTCTTCACGAAAAGCGGCCTGTTTGACGGTATCTCCTTGTGCCAAAGTATACGTGGCCTTTGAGTAGCTAAGACCTAGGCTGCGCAAAAGACGAGACATGCCACGGAGGGTGTACTTCTTCTGCCACTTCTGTTCTACAAATGACACGACTAGCGCTAATGTCCAATTATGACGGGCGGCAGGAGAAATCCTGTCGTTTTCAAATGGAGTGATTAAAATGAAAATAAAACAATGGGTAGGCATATGTTTAGTGGTAGTTGGGCTCTCTATCTTTTCTTATTATTTTCTAGAATGGTATAATGCTAAAAAATCAGCGGAATCTTTAACGTCTAATGAAGTAAAACAATACCAAAATATTACACCGACTAAAGAAACTGACGAAAACATTATCAACAAAACTGAGACCGAAACTCCACCACCTCCTGAAGAACCTGTACAAGTTCCTGCTTCAGAGGTAAACCATCAATTAGGGGATAAAGTAGCATATTTAATTATCCCTAAAATACAAAAGAAATACTCTGTATATTGGGGGACTGATGATAAGGTACTAAAAAAAGGCGTAGGCATGTTTGTTAGTGAATTAACTACTACACCATCTGGAAGCGGACATACCGTTTTAAGCGGACATCGAGATACTGTATTTACCGAACTCGGCCAACTAAAGGAAAATAATCAACTTATTGTAGAATATGAAAATAAAACATATACATATAACATTAACAAACATTGGATAACAGACTCGGAAGATCGAACGGTTATTGTACAAAAGGACGAACCTACATTAACATTAACAACCTGTTATCCTTTTGATTATATTGGTGACGCGCCTGATCGTTATATAATTGAATCATCTTTAGTTTCTGTTCAATAAAATACTGATTTTATAGACCTTCGTTGGGCGAATTCTCTCATATGTAAAATTGCATGAAAACAACAGGTAACATAATGCTATTATTTTGTTATAGATCTGCTCTATATTTTTCATTAATCATGTTGAAACCCTATAGAAAAACAATTGGTGAACTAAAGAACTGAAGGAAGGCACTCATTGAGTGTCTTTTCTTTTCATTCGAAATATCATATAATTATATCCGCATACTTCATTATTGCGATTAATTTGGAAAACTAATCGCTTACCATGGACCTTTAGCTCAGCTGGTTAGAGCAGACGGCTCATAACCGTCCGGTCGTAGGTTCGAATCCTACAAGGTCCACTTTCACAATTCTTAAACCAATTATCACAAAAAGATACTCGGAAGGGGTCTTTTTTTGTTTATGCCCTTCTGCAGGTGCTCAAATGTGAAGAGGATCGTATGCACTAGAACTTAAATGAGTAGCTTCTCCTATTACTCCAATATATACTTATCTCTCAAAGGGTGAAAAAAAAGCATCTACGTCAGTAGATGCTAAAACATAAGAAAAGAACCTTCAATGAGTATTGAATAGGATATAAGCAGTTAGCTTGTCCTACACTATAATATATGATTGCTATATTAAAATTGCTTGCAAAAAAACACCTTATTCAGGTGCCCTTTCGCAAACACAGGGGTAACACTAAAACGCAGCAATAAACTTGGTATCGTGGTGTCAATATTATTCTATGCTCGATATTCCCTAATATGCCTAATGTTTATTGTGCTCAAATTAACGTTGCATTATTGTTCTTATTACTTATTTCTCATACCGGAAGCGCGATGTTCATCCAATCATACGAACGATCACTTCCATTTCCAAATGTGGAAAACATAAATATGGCACCTAATATGTATATTTAATATCAACCCATAGAACGACTTCTGAGCTGAATAATGAATACAAAATAAATAAGTTCAGGACGCTCTTATTCCCTTTAGCCTCTGCAAACTCATACTCCGAGTAACGTTGTTATAATAGCCACGCTATCCCATGAAACGTATTAATTTTTCAAAGCACATTAACTTCATGAGATAATTGTACTGTTTAGTCAATTATCAAGACTCCTCCTATTTACTCCCCTTTTTCTTCGACATTTAATCGATAATTCTAGAGTAAAAACAGCTTAATAATAACTTATTTTAATTTAAAAATGTTAAGATATGAAAAGATGTACATGCGAACGAAAATCTGCCAGTGATCCTTTTATGTGAAATTGCCGGTGTATCTCGTGCCGCTTATTACAAATGGCTACAACGTACGCCAACAGCTAGAGAGTTAGAAAATGAAGCGATTTTTCAAGATATTCAAGCTATTTATGAACAAGTAGGAGGCATTTATGGGTATCGAAGAATGAAATTAAATATTAATAGAAGATACCATAAAAAGTTTAACCATAAACGCATTTATCGCTTAATGCACATCGCTGGATTACAGTCCGTGATTCGTCGAAAAAGAAAACGCTATGTTCCCTCGTCTGCGCAATATGTCGCTGAAAATCGCCTCAATCGTGAATTTACTGCAAGCAAGCCTAATGAAAAATGGGTAACAGATGTCACAGAATTCAAATTAAGAAACGGAAGAAAAACATATTTAAGCGCCCTTTTAGATCTTTATGATGGCTCTATTATTAGCTATGTATTGGGTCATTCAAACAATAATAAATTGGTATTTCAAACATTGGACCAAGCTATCACTATATTAAAAGAGAATGAACGACCATTGATTCATAGTGATCGAGGGTATCAATATACGTCACATGGGTTTAAGAGAAAAATAGAAAAAGCAAACATGATTCATAGCATGCCCCGTGTAGGAAAATGTATAGATAATGGACCAATGGAATCGTTTTGGGGAACATTGAAATGTGAAAAATATTACCTTCATAAATATGAAACATTTGAAGCGTTACAACAAGCAATAGATGATTATATCCAGTTTTACAATAACGAACGTTACCAAGAAAGATTAAACGGCTTAAACCCATTGGAATACAAGGTTCAAGCCACTTAAAGTATTTTTATTATTTCCACTGTCTACTTGACAGGGAGCTGTTCAGTTCATTAAAATAGTACTCACATTTCTTTAAACACCACAGAAACAATTTTATTGTTATATTTTTTAGTGTAGTGAAGTATCTTATTACGCCAATTAGCTTCCCCGCTTTTGGAAAATAACTGCTCATAATTACCCGACCTTTCATCCTATCATTTCAAATCTTTTAACCCTTGACCCCTGTCGCTGCCTTTTATGTCTCTATCCAATAATATTTTCAACAGAGACTGAATTTTTTACCTTTAACATTTTTTCTTTTTCAGCCTTAAGTATAATTCAAAAAATTCTAAAAACAAATTGAAGATCTTTGAGAATCTAATTTTCTTATAATTATGCTTGCTATTTCTTGGATATTTTCATGCAGAAAGAAATGCCTACCTTCAAAAGAGTGAAATGTACACATTTTATTTGTGTATTGCTCCCATTTTATTACCTCTTCATAAGTGGTAAATTCATCATTTTTTCCATTTAAGATCAGAAAATCAATGTCACATACTTGTGTATTGTTGTCATGTATATACGTCTCTACGATTTTAAAATCCGCTCTTAGAATGGGGAGAAAAATTTTCATTAATTCTTCTGATTGAAACACCTTGGACGGTGTACCACCTATAGCAATAACTTCATTTTTAAATTGTTCGTCAGGTAGATTGTGTCGGATATCTTTTATTTTGCTATTTGGATGATTTCTACCAGACAAAACAAGAAACTCAGGTAATACGTTATTGGAAATTTGTATTTTCCTGGCTAATTCATAGGCAATCAAACTCCCCATGCTATGCCCATATAGAATATATGGTGAATTATTTAGCTGATTAAAAATAATTTTATAGACATCATTTACAGCCTCTTCCATACTATGATAACAGCTTTCTTCAATTCTATATCCTCTACCAGCTAACTCTATTGGGACTACTTCAATATATGGATTAAAGTAATTTTTCCATTTTGAGTAACTAAACGCAGATCCCCCAGCATTTGGCAAACAAAAAATTTTAACCTTTGTCATTACTGTCTCCTTCAATTAAAATTTGTTTATATTTTGACAAATTGTATAAATGTCTTTAATTATTATCTCCTGCGGTAATTCATCCCGTGTTGCACAAGCAGATACCTTATAATTTGACTCAATATTATATTGTCTAAAGTGAAAGTTTTGAGGTATATTCTTGTACGAAATTAAAGTTTGAGATTCTTTTTTTATAGAGAATGAATTTAACGGGATATAAAGCCCTTTCCCAATAGTTTTTATATAACTTTCTTTTAATGTCCAAACATCAAAAAATAATTAATTTGTTCATTAGAATTCATATTAGATAAATCATAAAATTCTTCCTCTGAAAAAAATTCATTTGCTAATTTAAGAGCCTCTATTTCCGAAATTTTTTCTATATCAATACCTACATTAGAATTAGCAGTGGCACAGACCACCCATTCTCCTGAATGCGAAATATTAAAATGAAAGTCAGAAAAACTTTCAGCAAAAGGTTTTCCGTACTCATTATATATAAAATTAATTTCGTCATTATTAATTTTATATTTTTGGCAGATTAAAGAACGGACTAACAAATCTCCTATCAAAACCCTATTAGCATCGTCTAAATTTATTAAACGCTTTATTCGTTCTCTCTTCTCATTTGAAATCAAATAACTAAATTGATTAAACAAATGATTTTCAATATTCTTTGGTATTTTCACAGCGTGAATTTGTATGATAAATCACTTCCTTTTTATAAGGATGGCTTCCTATGTATACGTTATAGAAATTCAATTTCATATTATATCTTGCCTTTATTCAAGTGCATATATAGTAGAAAAGGTGCATATTTACATATCAATGAAAATATACACCTTTCCTCAGCAGTATCATCAAAGCATCCGCTTCTGGTACAAAAACTTCAGGGAATTTGCATCATACTATGTTATTTAACAGCTCATGTATGTTTCTATGTCCCTATCAAGCAATTTTTGCATTAGCCCCTTATAAAGTAATGCTCTTGATATACTCGTAATTTCTTACACTTGATGTGCAGTTATTAGACCGCCTTTTTCATATACATTACTACTCGCAAATAACAACTTTGATAATGACAATTTTCGTTCATAAAGTTGCATCTTTGGGGCTCTCTACTTTCCAGTTAACGAAAGAGAAGCCTCTTTTATTCCTTTAGCTATCTTTTCCACTGCCGGGGAGGCTACTATTTCTTCGTGTGATCCAGGGACAGAATACTTATTCACTCTCCCTTTTAATAAGGGCTCCCAATCCGTAAACAACTCTTTACCTTCCTCAGCACTAAAGTAGATAACTTTCCCAAAATATGGTGCCAAATCATGCTCTGCCATTAAATTCAGACACTTCCTGTGAGCATTGATAATTTGCTTCAAATTCGTAAGATCTGCATCCGGCGGGAGCACTCCTTCCACAATTAATCGCTCAACAAGCATGTCCTGTTGATGAACGAGCTCTTCTTCCTGCTCCACTAGCTCTGAATGGATGAAATGCTCCAATATATAAGATAGCATTTCATCCTCTGTCTTGTAATCCCGTTCTGAAGGCACCTTGGTATCCATGAGTACCAACACCTCAACTTCTTCTCCCTGGTTCCGTAGCATAGTTGCGATTTCATAGGCGATGGCACCGCCCAGAGACCATCCTCCCAGACGATACGGCCCCTCTGGCTGAGCGCGCTTCATTTCCTCGATGTAGAGTTGAACTACTTCCGATAAAGTCAATCCTTTCATTCCTTCTTTCCCTACGAGAGGATTCTGTAGACCATAAAATGAGCAGTGATCCTTGAGTAATCTTGCTAGCTGAATGTAACAGAGTACATTACCCATAAACGGATGAACACAGAAGAAAGGTCTTTTCTCTGATTCTTGTAGTGGAACCAGAACCGATACCGATTTTTCCATACCATGATTCTCACGGATGAGACAAGCGATCCCTTCCACTGTCGGGTTCTTAATAAGTGCGGACACCTTAATCTCTTTTCCAAATTTCTCTCTGACCTTTGAAATCAATTTGATTACAAGGAGAGAGTGACCCCCTCTATTGAAGAAATCATCGTTTACATGGACATCTTCTATCTGTAGCAAATCCTGCCAGATCGTAATCAGCTGATACTCGATTTCATCCCTTGGGATGATTGGTGTAGAAAAGGTACTTTCTCTTTGAATCGTTAAGCTGTTCAGTGCCTTTCGATCAACCTTCCCATTTGTTGTAAGCGGAATCGCGTCTACCTCAATAAAGTGTGCAGGAACCATATAATTCGGTACTTGTCTCTTGAGATGCTCACGCCATTCATGCATACTTCCTTCACCCACCACATATGCAACCAATCTCTGATCTCCTGGTTGGTCCTCTCTTATCAAGACTACTGCCTCTTTCACCGATGGATGACTTTCTAAATTCGCTTCAATCTCTCCAAGCTCAATCCGGAAGCCTCGAATTTTCACTTGATTATCGATTCTTCCCAGATAATCCAAATGGCCATCAACTAAATAGCGGACTAGATCTCCCGTCCGGTATAACCGTTCCCCTTCATTAAATGGATGAGGAATAAAACGTTCGGACGTTAACTCTGGACGATTCAAGTATCCTCTCGCTAGGCCTGCTCCACCGATATAAAGTTCACCCGTTACACCAACTGGAACAGGTAACAAATTCTCATCCAATACATAGGCTTGAACGTTCGGCAGCGGACGCCCAATGGTTACTCTCTTACTATCTTTTTTGATACGATAGCATGTCGCATCAACCGTACATTCTGTAGGACCATATACATTATAAAAATCAATTTTTTCAGCCGCTGCTAGTTGTTTCCACAGTGATGGCATAATCGCTTCTCCACCGACCAGTACCTTGCTTGGAACATGAACGCTATCGTTTGTTTCTAACAACCCCTCATCTATGAGTAATTGGAGTAGTGAAGGTGTTGTATCGAACATTTCCAACTTATTCTCCCGAATATAAGATACAAATTGTTGAGGATCACTGCGAACTTCGTTTGAAATAATATACAAACTAGAACCATACAAAAGCATTTGTAATTGTTTAACGGATGAATCAAAGGCGATTGAGGCATTTAGACCAACACGCATGTTAACAGGTGTCCGATGTGAAAAAACCTCTTTCTGTAAACCATAGGATAGATTTAATACCGAATGATGCTGCACCAAAACCCCTTTTGGATTCCCAGTCGAACCTGAAGTGTAGATAACATACGCCAAGTTTTCTCCTGTCACTTTACATATTGGTGAAAGGGTGTTTTCTTGCGAAATCATTGCTTGATCCCGGTCCAAACAAACTGTTTCAACTTCTTCAGGTATCCAACCTTGTGATACTTCGTTCGTAACCAATATTTGAATTCCTGTGTCCTCCAGAATATATCGTAGGCGACTTTCTGGATACGATGGATCCAATGGAACATAGGCTGCACCAGCTTTCAAGATCCCCATGAGACCAACAATCATCTCAACTGAACGCTGGAAGCAGAGACCGACCAATGACTCGGTCCCAATCCCACATTTCTGGAGATAATGGGCCAATTGGTTTGCTTTCTCATTTAGCTCTCGATACGTCAACTGCTGATTTTCATCCACCACTGCCACCGCATCAGGTGTACAATTCACTTGATCTTCAAACAGTTTATGGATTACACTCTCACGTGGATACGCTGCTGCATTATCATTCCATTCTTCCAGTAGTTGTTTCTGTTCTATTTCCGTAACATACACCAGCTCCGACAGAGTTTGATCAACGTTCTCGATCATTTGCTTTAACACCTGGCTTAAATGACCCAACATCCGTTCAATGGTGAGGCCATTAAACTTGCTACGATCATACTTCAACTTTAACAACAACTGGCTTTCTGGAACAACTGTCAATCCTAATGTATAGTGAGTTTGCTCTACTCCTTCCAACTCACCAATTTCTAGATTTCCTGAAGACTCCTCTTTCACTGGATAGTTTTCAAACACATACAAGCTATGGAACAGCGGGATTCCTCTAGGAACTTCACTCCATCCTTGAATCTCTGTCAAAGAAGCATATTCATATTGTCTTCTTTCTATCTCTTCCTCTTGTATCTTCTGCAACCAATCCATTACTTTTATATCATCTATCAACTGAATTCGCGTCGGTGATGTGGTAATAAAAGGACCTACAATGTTTTCAACATCAATAATCTCCGTAGGGCGTCCTGAGCTAGTTACACCATAGACAATGTCATCTTCTCCACTATACCGGCTCATGAGATACGCCCACGCACCTTGAATTACCGTATTTAAAGTGAGCCTATTGCGCTTCGCCCAGTTTTGTAACGCTTGGGTTTGCTCTTCTGATAAATAAGTTACCTTCTCTGTGTAACCTTTTTCTTGCACTTTACTTTCTAAGCCCAGCAGGGTTGGCGCTGTAAAACTTTTAAGTTTCTCTCTCCAGAATCGCTCCGCCTGCTCCTGATTCTGTTCTCTAAGCCATTGAATATATTTCTTGTATGGCGATGACTTAGGTAAATTCACAGCTTCTCCATTCATTCTCTTCTGGTACACTGTAAGCAATTCGTTAAAGACCAGTGGTAGACTCCATCCATCCAACAGGATATGATGATGTGTCCAAACAATCCGATATTCTTCCTCAACTTCTTGAATGACAGTCACCCGCATCAATGGCGCTTTATCAAAAAGAATGGCTTGTTTTCGATCCAATGCCAAAAAGGCTTTTCTTTTCTCTTCTTTTTCTTCAGCAGTCAGCGCACGCCAATCTTCTACATTCACCTTAAATGGAATACTCTCATACACCACTTGTAAAGGCTCTTCAACTTCATCCCAAACGAATGCTGAACGAAGTATTTCATGCCGCTGGATTACCGATTTCCACGCCTGTTCGAAAGTAGGAATATCCAATTCTCCTCTAATCATGAAACTTAATTGCACTATATACGGCGCTACATGTTCATCCCCTTGGTCATGCAATGTATGGAAAATCATACCTTCTTGCAAAGGCGATAGTGGATATAAATCGGTAATTGGATAGTTCTTTCCACGATTCATCTTGGTTAGTACTTTTGTCAAACCTGCTTGGTTAAGATTAGCCATCGCAAAATCCGAAACAGTCAGTGCAGATTCTCCATCCGAAGATTGAATCAATCTGCTCAGTTGATGGAGCATATTCTCTGCAACACTTTGAATGGTTGACTTCGCAAACTGTCCAACATTGTATACCCAAGTGAACTGAAGTTTTCCATCGGTTACAATCCCGATTACATCGATTAAATGTGATCGCTTGGAACCAGGAGCATGGTCTAAGCGCGTAAACCCGGTCTCCGGAACAAGCATCGCATCGTCAGAAAACATTTGGTCAAATTGTCCAAGATAGTTAAAACTAATGGACGGTGTATGTTGAGACCCCAATTGCTCACACATTGTTGCGTTCAGATAACGCAACACTCCATAGTCAACACCCTTATTAGGAATTTTGCGCACCTGTTCTTTAACTGCTTTTAATGCTGCAATTGGCGTGTCGGCACCAGTAACATTTAAGTGAACAGGATAAATACTTGTAAACCATCCCACGGTTCTCGATAAGTCAACGTCTTCAATAATGTCTTCTCGACCATGCCCCTCTAGATCCACGGTCAGCGTCGGATGTCCTGTCCATACTGCCGTAGCTTGTACCAATGCTGCTAATAGTACTTCATTAATTTGGACACGATGAGTGCTTAAAATCCCTTGCAATAACATACGGGTCTCTTTCTCATCTAGCACCACGGTAATTTCCTCAGTTACTGCGTTTACTGAATCACTAACAGTAACATCTACTGGTAGCATAACTACTTCTTGTTCGGACTGCTGCTCCCAGTAATTCCGCACTCCTTGCGATATTCCAGATTCAGCGTAATGATGTAATTTCTCCGACCACGCTTTAAAGGATGTACTCTTCATAGGTAATTGGATTTTCTGCCCCTGAATTGCTTGAGTATATGCTGTTTGCAGATCTTCCAATAAAATCCGCCAAGAAACACCATCCACTGCTAAGTGATGAATCACCCAGAATAATCGGCCAGCCTTCTTCTCGCCTTCATCAAAATACACCATTCTCATTAGCGGCCCCGCGTGTAAGTGTAAGCTTGCTTGTGCAGCGTCAATCTCCGTTTGAATCACTTGATGCCATTCTGCTTGCGGTACTTCGTCTAATGAAATCACGGTCAGCGTCGATTGTTCTTCGGTCCCTTCGTTCCGCTGTTTCCAAGCTCCATCCGGTAATCGTTCATATCTTAAACGCAAGGCATCGTGATGAATCAGAAGGTTACGCACAGACTCCTCCAGTGATACTATATCCAGTCGCTCTTTTGTTCTAAAGAACATGGATTGATTCCAATGGTGTGGGTTAGGATGATCTTGTGCAAAAAACCATTGCTGAATAGGTGTAAGAACCATGTCTCCAGTTACAATTCCTTGCTCTGCTTGTATCCCCTCTTCTTCTTTGACGACTTGCGCCAACTCGGCAATCGTTTGGTGCTCAAATATTTGCTTTGGTGTCAATTGCAAACCTGCTTGCTTCGCACGAGAGACAATCTGAATGCTGAGAATCGAGTCTCCACCAATTTCAAAGAAGTTATCATGAATTCCCACCTTTTTAATCCCTAATACTTGCCTCCAAATGGTAGCCAGTGTTTCTTCGTTACCATTCCGCGGTGCCACACATTCACTTTCGATTTTCCTCTCCTCTGGTACAGGCAAGGCCTTACGATCAACTTTACCGTTAGCAGTTAGTGGAATAGCTTCCATCATCACAAATCCTGAGGGAACCATATGACTTGGTAGCTCCGCCTTGAGATAATCTCTCCACTCACCTACATTCCCATCACCCACGACATATGCCACCAATCGTTTATCACCTGGCTGATCTTCTCGAACAATTACAACAGCCTCTTTTATGGATGCATGCGCGTTTAAAGCAGATTCAATTTCCCCGATCTCAATTCGGAAACCACGGATTTTCACCTGGTGATCAATTCGCCCAAGATATTCCAGATTTCCATCCGGCAAGTATCTCGCTAAGTCTCCTGTCCGATATAATCGCGCTCCCGGGTCACTACTAAATGGATGAGGAATGAAACGTTCTGCAGTCAATTCAGGTCTGTTTAAATAACCACGTGCGAGTCCTGCTCCACCAATATATAGTTCACCAGATATGCCAATAGGCACAGGCTGTTGACAATTGTCTAGCACATACACTTCTAAATCTGGAATCCGCTTTCCGATATTACTTCTTGAAGAATGCTTTACATCATCCTGAGTAATTGGATAATACGTAACATGAACGGTAGTTTCTGTAATTCCATACATATTAATTAGCTGCGTGTTCTGCTCTCCATACCTTTGAAACCATGGTAGCAAGCTAGTAGGATCTAGTGCTTCCCCACCAAATATGACATAGCGCAGATGCAAGTTTTTATTCTCATCTTCTTGTTCACACACCTGTATTAATTGTCGAAATGCGGATGGTGTCTGGTTAAGAACCGTAACCTTTTCCTTTACTAACAGTTGATAGAAATCCTTGGGCGATCGACTAATCCAGTAAGGAACAACAACCAATCTTCCTCCATAGAGCAATGCTCCCCAAATCTCCCATACCGAGAAGTCAAACGCATAAGAATGGAAAAGCGTCCAAGTATCTTTTTCATCAAACTGATACCAACATTCCGTTGATTTAAATAAACGAATCACATTGTGATGCTCTACCATCACTCCCTTCGGATTCCCCGTTGATCCCGAAGTATAGATTACATACGCCAAATTTTCTCTTGTCACTTCACATATTGGTGAAAGGATGCTTTCTCGTGAGATTATCGCTTGATCCCGATCCAAACAAACTGCTTCGATTTCTTCAGGTATCCAACCAACTATTGCTTCGCTCGTGACCACTACTTGAATCCCTGTGTCCTCCAAAATATATCGTAGGCGACTTTCTGGATACGATGGATCCAATGGAACATAGGCTGCCCCAGCTTTCAAAATCCCCATGAGACCAACAATCATCTCAACTGAACGCTGGAAGCAGAGACCGACCAATGACTCGGTCCCAATCCCACATTTCTGGAGATAATGGGCCAATTGGTTTGCTTTCTCATTCAGCTCTCGATACGTCAACTGCTGATTTTCATCCACCACCGCCACCGTGTCAGGTGTACGATTCACTTGATCTTCAAACAGTTTATGGATCACACTCTCACGTGGATACGCTACAGCATTATCATTCCACTCTTCCATCAATTGCTTCTCTAATTCTGATAGCATCGTCAATTTCGTCAGTGATTTATCGGGATGTTCCACGATTTCCTTCAACCAGTTTTTAAAATGCTCAGCCATACGTCTGATTGTTACAACATCAAATAAATCATCCTTATAGTTAAAACAAAGGAATAAACCCTCTTCCACCTCTGCGGCGCTTAAACTCAAATCAAACTTGGCAATCGAAGCATGACTTTCCATCGCTTCTAAACTTCTTCCATGAAGCTCTGGAAGCTCTTGTTGCGCCTTTTGCAAGGTAAACATGGTTTGGAAGATCGGAGAATGACTTGTACTTCGCTCGGGTTGTATGACATCTACAATCTTTTCAAACGGAACATCTTGGTATTCATACGCCTTCAATGCTTTTGTCCGTACTTGAGACAACAACTCTTGGAATGTCGGTGCGCCACTCAGATCAGCCCGATAAACCAACGTGTTGACGAAGAAACCAATCAACCCTTCAATCTCGTGATAATTCCGGTTTGCAATCGGGCTTCCGACAAGAATATCCGATTGTCCTGTATAACGAGCGAGGAAGCTCTGATACGATGCCAGTAAGGTCATGAAGAGTGTCGACTCTTCTTGACGACTAAGTTCGTTCAGTTTGTCGCGTAACGAGCGTGACAACAACACAGTGTGTGTCGATCCACGATGGGTTTGCACCGCAGGACGAGGACGATCCATCGGCAACATTAAGACTGGTAACTCACCAGACAGCTCTTCCTTCCAATATGCAAGCTGCTGATCAAGTACTTCTTCTTTCATCCATTCCCTTTGCCATTGAGCAAAGTCGGCATATTGAACCGGTAACGGTGCGAGTTCTGCTGGTTTTCCACCAACCGCTTCTTCATAGAATGCCATCCATTCTTGGAGCAAGATTTCCATCGACCAGCCATCCGAGATAATATGATGCATGGTACAAAGAAGAATCCATTCTTCTTCTGCGATTTGCACGATTTGCCCACGGATCAACGGACCTTGTCCTAAGTCAAATGGCGCTTCGGCTTCGTTTTGGATCCATTGTTCCATTACACTTTCTCTCTCTTCGGAGGAAAGCGTAGTTAGATCTATTTGGGGAAGGAACCGGAAAGCATACGGTTGAATCTGCTGCACAGGATGACCATCCATTTCATGGAACACCGTTCGCAAAGATTCATGACGCTCTATCAGCTGATTCCATCCCGTCTCCAATGCTTCGGGTACCCAATTCCCTGTAAGGCGGCATACCATCGGTATATTATAAAGTGCACTATTAGGCGTGAATTGGTCAATGAACCACAGGCGCTGTTGGGCATAAGAGAGCGAAATGACTTCTCCCCGTTTCATCGGCATAAGCGGTGGAATCTCTCGTTTTTTGTCTCCTTTACGCAATTGATCCAGTCGCTTCGCCAACGCCTCTACTGTTGAATACTCAAACAGTTCACGTACTAACAGTTCGATTTGTAATGCCTCTTTTAACCGAGATACAACTTGGGTAGCGAGCAACGAGTGGCCACCTCGATCGAAGAAGGAATCCTGGACACCAATATTTTCTATGCCTAGCACTTGACTCCATACCGATGCGACGAGCTCTTCCATCGGAGTTCGTGGGTATACAGTATTTTCAGTAGATGGTTCATCAGGTACAGGCAATGCTTTTAAATCGAGTTTTCCATTCGGTGTGAGTGGTAAAAATGCCATCTCGACAAAGTGTGCCGGAACCATGTAATTCGGTAAATGTGTTTTCAGATGCTCTCGCCATTCATGAACACTTCCTTCACCAACTACATAAGCTACCAATCGCTTGTCTCCTGGATGATCCTCTCTTACCTGTACAACAGCTTCTTTCACAGACAAATGTGCCTGCAAAGTTGCTTCAATTTCTCCCAGTTCAATCCGGAAACCACGAATTTTTACTTGGTCATCCATACGACCATGGAACTGGAGATCACCGTCAAGAAGATAACTTGCTTTGTCCCCAGTGTAATAGAGACGTTCCCCTGACTTAAACGGATGCGGAATGAATTTTTCCTCTGTGAGTTCCGGACGATTAGCATAGCCACGAGCAAGGCTCTTTCCTCCGATATAGAGATCTCCAATCACACCCACTGGCACCGGCTGAAGGTGAGAATCTAACACATATACTTCTGTATTCGCAATCGGTCGACCAATCGACGGAGTACCTGTTGTCATTCCCACAGGCACATAACAATCAGTGGTAACGACGGTATTTTCCGATGGACCATACTGATTAATCACCGCAAAAGGGATTTGTTCAGACGGATACTGTGTTAACTGATCTCCTCCCGTAATGATAAAACGGAGATCCGTCTTCTCTGGCCAAGATAATTTCAAGAGTCTTTCCAGAATAGGTGTAGGCGCAAAGCTAGCCGTAATCCGTGAATCAATGAGCCAATCTCGTAGAGCCTCTGGATTGATTCGCAACTCTTCTGTCGACAGGTATAGTGCTGCACCAGCAGTGAGATAAGGCCAAATCTCCTGGACAGCTGAGTCAAAGGCAATCCCCGCAATTTGAGTCGCACGATCCTGTTCTGTAATTTGGTATACCGCTTGATGCCAAGAGACCATATTCATCAATGAACGATATTCGACCATGACACCCTTTGGCTTTCCTGTGGAACCAGAGGTGTAGACGATATAAGCTAAGTGCTCCGGCTTCACTTGCCGCTTCGGTGCAATCAAGCTTTCATCTATTATTTCTTCTAATCTCACCGTTTCGACCTGTTCGGAAAGGCTTTCTTGCGCTGCTGTCGTCACTACGATTTGGATCCCTGCATCTTCAATCATGTATTGTAACCGTGATTTCGGATACAACGGATCTAGAACGACATAGGCCCCGCCAGCTTTTAATATGCCAAGTAAACTTGCCATGAGCTCAGCCGATCTTGGGAGGTAGACACCCACAACTGATTCAGGACCAATCCCTTTTCTCTGCAAAACATGTGCCAACTGATTTGCCCGCGTATCCAGTTCACCATAGGTCCACTCTCTCATTTGATCGACCACTGCAATCGCATCAGAGCGTCGTGCTACTTGTTCCTCAAATCTGTCGCAAATAAGACCCTCTTGGGACATTTCCATTGCGGTGTCATTCCATGTCTCTAATAACAAATCACGCTCAAATTCGGAGAGCATACTCAAACTATTCAACGGTTTTTGTGGATGATGAGAAACTTCATGTAGCCAGTTCTCAAAATGTCCTGCCATTCGTTCGATGGTTGTAACATCAAATAAATCCTTATTGTATTCAAAAGAGACGATTAATCCTTCTTCCGCCTCGGCTGCCATTATACTTATATCAAATTTTGCGATCGAATTATGGCTTTCTATCATTTCGATTCTTCTACCAGACAACACTGGAAGCTCTTGTTTCATATTTTGTAAGATGAACATCGTCTGGAAGATCGGAGAATGACTTGTACTCCGATCAGGTTGCACAACTTCCACAATTTTTTCAAATGGAATATCTTGATATTCATATGCTTTCAGTGCCTTTTGACGCACCTGAGACAACAACTCTTGGAATGTCGGTGCGCCACTCAGATCAGCCCGATAAACCAACGTGTTGACGAAGAAACCGATTAATCCTTCAATCTCTCTGTAATTACGATTCGCAATTGGACTTCCGACGAGAATATCTTCTTGTCCTGTATAACGGGAGAGGAAGCTTTGATACGCAGCCAACAGAGTCATAAAGAGCGTCGACCCTTCTTGACGACTGAGTTCGTTCAATTTGTCGCGTAACGAGTGTGACAGCAACACAGTGTGTGTCGATCCGCGATGGGTTTGCACCGCAGGACGCGGGCGATCCATCGGCAGTTGTAGCACGGGAAGCTCACCAGACAATTCTTCCTGCCAATAGTGGAGTTGCTGTTCAAGCACTTCTTCCTTCAACCATCCCTTTTGCCACTGAGCAAAGTCCGCATATTGGATTGATAATGGTTCAAGTTCTGCTACCTTCTCATCCGTTGCTTCCTCATAGAAAGCTATCCATTCTTCAAGTAGGACTCCCATCGACCATCCATCCGAAACGATATGATGCAGGGTGCAGAGGAGGATCCATTCCTCATCTCCCACTCGCAAGACCATTGTCCGAATCAGTGGGCCCTCTCCTAGGTTAAATGGCACTTCTGTTTCTTGCTGAATCAAACGCTTAACTTCTGCGTCTCGCTCTTCCGGAGAAAGCATAGTTAAATCCATTTTGGAAAGCGACCGGAAAGCATATGGTTGAATCTGCTGCACAGGATAACCATCCACTTCATGGAACACAGTCCGTAAAGATTCATGACGTTCTATCAGCTGATTCCATCCTGTCTCCAATGCTTCGGGTACCCAATTCCCTGTAAGGCGGCATACCATCGGCATATTATAAAGTGCACTATTAGGCGTGAATTGGTCAATGAACCACAAGCGCTGTTGTGCATAAGAGAGCGGAACGGCCCCTCCCCGTTCCATCGGCATAAGCGGTGGAATCTTTCGCTTTTTGTCTCCTTTACGCAACTGATCCAGTCGCTTCGCCAGTGCCTCCACCGTTGTAAACTCAAACAGTTCACGCACCGGTAGTTCGATTTGGAAGACTTCTTGTAAACGTGAAACAACTTGGGTAGCGAGTAGCGAGTGGCCACCAAGCTCGAAGAAGGAATCCTGAACACCAATATCTTCTATACCTAACACTTTACTCCATACCGAAGCGATGAGCTCTTCCACTGGTGTTCGTGGTGAGACAATATTTACGCTCATGGGCTGTCCATCCAATGCCAGTAAGGCTTTGCGATCAATCTTGCCATTCGGAGTGAGTGGCATCTCTTCCATCTCGACAAAGTATGCCGGAACCATGTAATTCGGTAATTGCGTCTTGAGGTGCTCACGCCATTCTCCAGTGTTTCCATCACCCACCACATAAGCTACTAACCGCTTGTCTCCAGGATGATCTTCCTTCACCAACACGACAGCCTCTTTCACAGATGAATGATCATGTAGGACCGCTTCAATCTCTCCCAGCTCAATCCGGAATCCTCTGATTTTCACTTGGTTATCTATTCTTCCGATATACTCCACGTTGCGATCATTCAGATACCTCACCAGGTCCCCCGTCCGATAGAGCCGTTCCCCTTCCTTAAATGGATGCGGAATAAAACGTTCAGCAGTTAACTCAGGACGATTGAAGTAACCACGTGCCAAGCCTACACCACCAAGGTAAAGTTCCCCAGCCACACCTATCGGTACCACCTGTTGGCTTTGATCTAGCACATACAATTCGGTATTATCAATCGGACGACCAATCGGAATAAGCAACGGTTCTTTTTCTAAATCACAATCATAGTAAGTGACATCTACAGTCGCTTCTGTAGGACCATACAAGTTGCTTAACTTCGTTTGCTGAACATCATAAAACACACCCTTAAACCGGCGAACCTGTTCGGTATTTAACGCTTCTCCACTAGTGAAAACCTGACATAAAGACGATACGTCCTTCTTCTCTTTGGATTGTTCCATATAATCCAAGAAAGTAGATAACATCGACGGAACAAAGTGCATCGTGGTCACGTGATATCGCTCGATACACTCCTCAATCATTGCAGGATCCTTCTCGCCACCCGGTGGAAGTAAACAAACACGTGCTCCTACAAATGACCACCAAAATAATTCCCAGACAGAAACATCAAACGAAAATGGCGTTTTTTGAAGAATCGTATCCTGCTCAGATAATGGATAGTTTTTTTGCATCCACTGTAATCGGTTGATAACTGAGTGGTGTTCGATCATCACTCCCTTCGGATTCCCTGTCGAACCCGAAGTGTAAATGATATATGCCAAGTTATTTGCTGTCACTCCACTCACTGGCGCTAAGTTACTCTCTTTAGAAATCGCTGCTTGATCTCGGTCCAAACAAATCGCTTGGATGCCTTCAGGCAACCAGCCCTGTAGTGCTTCCTTTGTTAAAAGCACTTGAATTTGTGAGTTCTCTAAAATGTATCTCAGGCGATTTTCGGGATAACTTGGATCCAGTGGGACATAAGCCCCACCCGCTTTAAGAATCCCAAAGAGACTAATAATCATATCAGGTGAACGCTCGACACATATACCGACCAATGACTCAGGTCCTATATCCCGTTTCTGTAAATAATGTGCCAATTGGTTCGCTTTCTCGTTGAGCTCTTGATACGTCAGCTGTCCACCTTCATACACTACCGCCACCGCTTCAGGTGTACGCGCAACCTGCTGCTCAAACAGTTCGTGAATCATGCACTCATGTGCATAAACTACGTTAGTGTCATTCCATTCTTCCAAGAGCTGCTTCTGTTCTGTGTCCGATAACATCAACAGCTTTGTAAATGTTTCATCTGGATGAGAAACAACTTCGTTCAACCAGTTTTCAAAATGCCCTGCCATACGTGCAATGGTACTACTATCAAATAAATCTGTATTGTATTCAAAAGAGACAAATAGACCTTCTTCCACCTCATAAGCGGTTAAACTCAAATCAAATTTCGCGATGGAAATATTACTTTCTATCATTTCCAAGCTTCTACCAGACAGCTCTAGTCGTTCTTGTTTTATATTCTGTAGTGTAAACATGGTCTGGAAGATAGGCGAATGACTCATACTCCGTTCGGGTTGCACAGCTTCTACCACTTTTTCAAATGGGATATCTTGATATTCATACGCTTTCAACGCCTTTTCCTTTGTTTGAGACAAAATTTCCCGAAACGTAGGAGTTCCACTCAAATCCGCTCGATAGACCAACGTATTAACAAAGAAGCCGATTAATCCCTCTACTCCTTTATGATTCCGATTCGCAATCGGACTTCCAACGAGAATATCTTTTTGCCCCGTATAGCGAGCAAGAAAGCTCTGATATGCAGCCATTAAGGTCATAAATAAGGTAGATCCTTCTCGTCGACTTAAATCCTTCAATTGACTGAGTAGTGTGTGAGGAAGAATCATACGATGCGTTTCCCCAGCGTACGTTTGCGTAACCGGCCGAGGGCGGTCCACTGGCAGTTGTAGTATAGGAAGCTCCCCGGACAATTCTTCCTGCCAATACGTAAGTTGTCGATCTAGCACTTCACCCTGCAACCACTCTTTTTGCCATTTCGCAAAGTCTGCATATTGAATTGATAGCGAACTTAGTCCAGCAGGATTCCCGCTCGTTTCTTCCTCATAGAAAGCGAGCAATTCATTGATTAATATGCCGATGGACCACGCATCAGAAATAATATGATGTATGGTACATAGCAATAACCATTCCTCTTTCCCCAATTGAACCAGTTGATTACGAATCAAAGGGCCATTCATTAAATCAAACGGATCCTGCGCTTCTCTCGCAATTAAACTCTCTATCTCTTTTTCTTTTAATTCCAGAGGAAGGTGAGAATAATCCTCTACAGGTAGTTTTCTAGGAAGGAATTCCACAATATGTTGTACAGGGTACTCTCCTACTTCCTTAAAAACAGTGCGTAACGATTCATGACGCTCAATGAGTCGATTGAATCCCTTTTCCAATGCTTCAGGTATCCAATTTCCTTTTAGACGCCATACTGTCGGAATATTATATAATGAACTATTTGGGTTAAATCGGTCCATAAACCACAAACGTTGTTGTGCATAAGACAACGGAAGCGCTTCTTTATTCCCCTTTTTTTGCATCTGCTTCTGGAGCCACGCTCTCTTCTCAGGAGAAAGCGAATTCAGTTTTGCAAGTATATCACTTCTCATCTTTTTACCCCTTCCTCAGCCAGATTACTCTCGAATATACCTTGCGCTTCTTCCTCTGATAACTCTTCCAATTGCTTAAGAAGTTCAAGTAACTCTTCATCATTACTCGCTGCCGCTTCGTCTTGAATATAGTCTTGAAAACTTATATTCTTCTTACTATCATCCTGCATTTGTTTATTTTCGCTATGGAGCAACTGATTAATCCGTTCTGCCAATTCTTGCACCGTATGGTACGTAAATAGATCATGCAGTGGTAACTCAATTCCAAAGGCTTCTTTCAAATTAGAAACAGCTTGTGTAGCGAGTAATGAATGGCCACCGATTTCAAAAAACGAATCCTGAATTCCGATATTTTCTATGCCTAAAACCTGATGCCATATTGAAACGATTGTTTCTTCCATAGGTGTACGAGGGGCAACATAACCACCCTCTGCTTCCTTGTGCTCTGGTACAGGTAAGGCTTTCCTATCAATTTTTCCATTCGGGGTGAGTGGGAATGCTGTCAATCCGACAAAATGGGCTGGAACCATGTAATTCGGTAACTGGGTCTTGAGATAATCACGCCACGTATGAGCATCTCCTTCTCCCACTACATAGGCAACCAAACGCTGATCACCTGGATGATCTTCGCGTACCATCACAACGACTTCGTTAACCGATGAATAACTTTGTAACGTCGCTTCAATTTCCCCTAGTTCAATCCGGAATCCACGGATTTTCACTTGATGATCGACTCGACCGAGATACTCCAAATTCCCGTCCGGTAGATACCTCACAAGGTCTCCTGTCCGGTATACTCGCTCCCCTTCTTTAAATGGGTGCAGGATAAAACGCTCTTTTGTTAAATCAGGGCGGTTTAAGTATCCACGCGCCAAGCCCGATCCCCCAATGTAAAGCTCACCCACTACACCAATCGGTACCATTTTCTGATTCGCGCTGAGTACATATACTTCTGTATTGGAGATGGATCTACCAATTGGTGGTACCTTGTACATGACATCCTTTTCTAACCTCATATACGTCGAATAGGTAGTATCTTCGGATGGGCCGTATAGGTTGTACACCTTTTCAATCGGACTTCTCTCATACAAGTGCTGGACAAGTGACTGCGGCAACGGTTCTCCAGCCAAATTCATCACCTTTACCGAAGGAGGAATTGTATTTGCTCGAACCAGTTCCTTCGCTGCTGATGGCACAGTATTGACCAGAGTCACTCCCTCGGTAGACAGCTTATCTAGGTGAAGGGCATTTTCAGCGACAATCACCTTGCCACCCATCGTCAAGGGAACAAACGCTTCAAAAACCGATAGATCAAAGGATAGTGAAGTTGAAGCTAGCACTCCTGCTAATTCCTGTCTGGAATAGGTTTGATGCGCCCAATGAATCATCGTCACTGTACTCCGATGCTCAATCATCACTCCCTTAGGATTGCCAGTAGATCCTGAGGTATAGATGATATAAGCTAAGTTATCGCTTGTCACTTCACTCGTACACGCCGTCGTTACTTCCTGTTCAATTTCTGCTCGATCACGATCAATACAAATCATGTCAACGGATTCGGGTAACATCATTTTTTGCTGCAACTTTTCCTGTGTCACCAGTATTTCGATATGAGCATCCGCTAAAATATACCGTAGCCGACTCTCCGGATACGCAGGATCAATCGGAACATACGCTCCTCCTGCTTTCATGATTCCCAAGAGGCCGACAATCATCTCAGATGAACGTATAACGCTAATTCCAACCAATGATTCGCATCCCACACCCCGTTTCTGAAGATAATGGGCCAACTGATTGGAACGTTCATTCAGTTCTCGATACGTTAGTTCCTCATCTTCGCACACTACCGCGATTGCTTCTGGCGTTTTCTCTACTTGTTCCTCAAACAGTGTATGAATCGTGCTCTCACGTATATCCACAACACCTGTTTCATTCCATTCCTCTAGTAACCGCTTATATTCTACTTTCGGTAACATATTCAGTTCCGATAGTGAATCTTTTGGATGAGATACAATTTGATATAACCAATGTTCAAAATGGCCTGCCATTCGTTCAATGGTTGCGTCATTAAACAAATCAGTATTATATTCAAAAGTTAGCAATAATCCTTCTTCCGTCTCCGAAGCAAATAAACTCAAATCAAATTTGGCAACGGAAGTATGACTTTCCATCAGCTCCATGTTTCTTTCAGATAGCTGAGGTAACTCTTGTTTCGTATTCTGTAAGGTAAACATGGTTTGGAAAATCGGCGAATGACTGGTATTCCGTTCAGGTTTTACGGCTTCTACCACTTTCTCAAACGGAATATCCTGATACTCGTATGCTTTTAGTGCTTTTTTTCGTATCTGCGACAGAAGTTCTTGGAACGTCGGATTTCCACTGAAATCAGTTCGATAAACCAACGTATTTGCAAAGAAACCTATTAATCCTTCAATCTCTTTAACATTCCGGTTCGCAATCGGGCTTCCAACCAAGATGTCGTCTTGTCCTGTATAACGAGCAAGGAAACTTTGATACGTCGCCATCAAGGTCATAAATAAAGTGGATCCTTCTTGCAGACTTAACTCCTTTAGCTTTTCCCGTAGGGAGTTTGCCACCATCAGAGACTGACTTGCACCATGGTGGGTTTGAACAGCCGGTCGAGGACGATCCATCGGTAATTGCAAGACCGGTAACTCACCAGCCAATTCTTCCTTCCAATATTGAAGGTGCTGATCCAGATTCTCTTCTTTTTGCCATTCTTTTTGCCACATGGCAAAGTCCGCATATTGAACAGATAACTCCTTCAATTCCATTGGTTTGCCACTTATGGCTCCTTCATAAAAAGCCATCCATTCTTCGAGCAAGATTCCCATTGACCATCCATCCGAAATAATATGATGCATCGTACAAAGGAGTACCCATTCCTCTTTGTCCACTTTCAAAATTCGTGTTCGAATCAAGGGACCTTGTCTCAAATGAAATGGTTCTTCCGCTTCGTTTTGAATGAGCCGCTTCATCTCTCTTTCTCTGTCTTCCAAAGAGAGATTTGTTAGATCCATTTGAGGGAGGGGGCTGAAAACATACGACTGAACCTGTTGAACGGGTTCACCCTCTCGCTCTTGAATTACCGTCCGCAATGATTCATGACGTTCAATCAACTGATTCCATCCCGTCTCCAATGCTTCAAGTGACCATTTCCCTGTCAGTCGACATGCTGCATGAATATTGTACATCGCACTATTTGGCATTAATTGATCAATGAACCATAGGCGTTTCTGTGCGTAGGAAAGCGGAATGGATTCTTCCCGTATCATAGGTACAAGTGGTGGAATCTCTCGTTTTTTGTCTCCTTTACACAACTGATCCAGTCGCTTCGCCAATGCCTCCACCGTATCGTACTTGAAAAGTTCACGTAGCGGGATTTTGATCTGGAATGCTTCTTGTAATCGAGAGACGATTTGGGTAGCGAGTAATGAGTGCCCACCCCTTTCAAAGAAAGAGTCCTGAATGCCGATATTTTCTATCCCTAACACTTGACTCCAAACCGAAGCGATGAGCTCTTCCGATGGCGTTCGTGGTTGGACATTAAAATCTCCCATAGGTTGTCCATCCGGCGCTGGTAAGGCTTTTCGATCGATTTTCCCATTCGGAGTAAGTGGGAAATATTCCAACTCTACAAGGTGAGCTGGAACCATGTAATTCGGTAATTGGTTCTGGAGATACTCTCGCCACTTTTGGATATTTCCATCGCTTATCACATAAGCTACCAATCGCTGATCACCTGGGCGATCTTCTCTCACTAGCACGACAGCCTCTTTGATAGACGAATATCTTTCTAAAGTCGCTTCAATTTCTCCAAGCTCAATCCGAAAACCACGTATCTTCACTTGATGGTCCATTCTTCCTATAAATTCTAAATTCCCATCCGCTAGATATCTTACTAAATCTCCGGTTCGATATAGCCGTTCTCCTAATTGAAACGGATGCGGAACGAATCTTTCAGCAGTGAGATCAGGTCGGTTTAAGTATCCACGTGCTAAACCTGCACCACCAATATACAACTCACCCTCTATCCCTATCGATTGCAAGCGCTGATTCTGATCTAATACATACAGCTGAATATTTTGTATTGGATTACCAATAGAAACAAATTCTTGATTAGGTTGACAGTCAAATGCATTCACATAAATGGTTGCTTCTGTTGGTCCATAAAAGTTGGTCAATTTTACTTGTCTGTTTTGATCCCATTGCTGTTGAAATCGTCTAACCAATCCTGGACTTAGCTCTTCCCCACCGGAAAACACATGACGCACAGACGAACATTTCAGTTTCAAATCAATATGATCGAAATAATCTAAGAAAACAGATAGCATCGAAGGAACAAATTGGACAACGGTAACCCGATGCTTCTCTATCACTTCAGCTATTATGGAAGGATCTTTCTCTCCACCTGGAGGCAGGAAAGATACACATGCTCCTACACTAATACCCCAAAACAACTCCCACACAGATACATCAAATGAGAATGGTGTTTTCTGCAAGACCACATCCTTTTCAGAAAGCGGATATTGATTTTGCATCCATTCAAGATAATTAATCACCGAATGATGCTCAATCATCACTCCCTTTGGATTACCTGTAGATCCTGAAGTATACATAACGTATGCTAAATTTTTTCCTGTTACACTACTTGTACATGTGGTCGGTTCTTCCTTTTCAATCGCAGTGCGATTTTGATCCATACAAATTGTTTCGATTTGTTCGGATATACCTATTTTTTCTAACTTTTCTTGCGTCACTAGTATTTCGATTCTAGCATCTTCTAATATATAGCGTAGCCGATTCTCGGGATACGTAGGATCAAGTGGAACATAAGCTCCCCCTGACTTTAGAATTCCTAGCAACGCTATCAGCATTTGTGGCGATCGTTCCATATATACACCGACTAAAGACTCTGGACCCACACCACGCTTCTGTAGATAGTGAGCCAGCTGATTAGCACGCTCATTCAGCTCTCTATAGGTAAGCTGCTCATTTTCATAAATAACCGAAATCGCTTCTGGTGTTTTCTCCACTTGTTGCTCAAATAACGCATGAATCATGCTTTCAGATGAATATTCTACTTGGGTATCATTCCATTTCTCTAGCAGTTGTGCCCGCTCTTCCATTGTTAAATGGGTAATTTCAGATAGCTTTGAGTCTGAGCTTTTCGTCATCTGAATTAATGTTTGCGATAGATGCCCCTGAATCCGATTTATTGTCTCTTCATTAAAATGATGGCGGTCATACATCAACTTCAAAGTAATTTCCTGACCTGGCATTACAATGAGCGTCAAAGGATAATTTGTTTGTTCTGCACTTTGGACCTCTAGTAATCTTATATCAGCATTGCGCTCTCCTTGGATTGGGTAATTTTCGAACACATACAAGGTATGAAATAAGGCACTACTCCTTGGAACTTCACTCCAACCTTGAATATCGACCAACGAATTATACTCGTATTGTCTCCGCTCCATTTCTTTCATCTGTATCTTACGAAGCCAGTCTACTACTGATGTATCATCCGTTACACGAATTCGGGTAGGCAATGTGTTAATGAATAGACCAACCATTTTCTCTGCTCCTACTAATTCAGTAGGACGTCCAGAGCTAGTCACACCAAATACGATGTCGCTTTCGCCGCTATACCTGCTCATCAAGTAAGCCCATGCTCCTTGTACTAACGTATTTAATGTTAGCTGACTATTTCGCACCCACTCTTGTAAAGTCTCAGTCAATTCCTCAGATAGCCGATAAACGCTCTCTCCATAACCCTTCTCCTGCCCCTGGTCACTTCTTTCCATCGCTAATGGCGTAGGTGCATGAAATCCTTTTAATTCTTCTGTCCAAAATTTCTCTGCTTGACTTCGATCTTGTTTATTAATCCACTGGATATATTTTTTATAAGGAAGAGACTTAGGAAGATCAAATACTTCCCCCTTTATCATCTTGAGATAAACTTGCATCACTTCACTAAGGACTAGGGACACACTCCATCCATCCAACAAAATATGATGATGTGTCCAAATGATTCTCGTTTCTTCTTCTGCTTCTTTAATCGCAGTAATTCTCATTAACGGTGCTTCGTCTAACAAAAATCCTTTCCTACGATCAGCAGTCAAAAACTGGTGTAATTTCTTTTCCCTCTCCTCACGTGAAAGAGCGCTCCAGTCTTCTCGACGAATAGTAAAAGGAAGACTTTGATAAACGGCTTGCAATGGCTTTTCTACTTCCTCCCACACAAAAACAGAACGGAGAATCTCATGTCGGTGAATGACATATTCCCAAGCCTTTTCGAAAGTAGCAACATCCAATCGACCACCGAGCAAGAAACCTACTTGTACAATGTAGGAAAAAGAATAATCATCATCTTGATCATATAAAGTATGAAACAGTATTCCTTTTTGCAAAGGTGATAATCCGTATATATCAATAACTTCTCCCATCGTTACACCCTCTTCTTTGTTAATTTAAGTAATACTTTACTCAGGCTTTCTTCCGTAAGAGCCTCTGCATCAGCAAAGTCAGATACCGTAAAAGCAGACTCTGTTGTTGTATTTATCAGTAGACGAAGCTGATTCAACATGGCATCTGCTATCGCTTGAATTGTTAATCTAGAAAACTGTTCTCTACTATACATCCAAACAAAATGTAGCTTCTCATCTTTTACCATACCGACAACATCAATCGGGTGAGATGGTTTGGATTCTGGGGCATGGTCTAGGTTTGTAAACCTTGTCTCCTGCATAAACAAAGATTCTTTGGAAAAAACCTGATCAAATTGGCCTAAATAGTTAAAGCTTATTGATGGTTTTTGTTGCTGATAGAACGGAAGTAATTCTCTGCTCAAGTAGCGTAAAATGCCGTAATCAACGCCCTGATTCGGAATTCGACGCAATTGATCTTTCACCGTCTTTAATCCCTCAATAGGTGTTTTTGTTCCTTGAAAATCAAGATGAACGGGATAAATACTCGTGAACCAACCCACTGTTCTCGATAAATCAACACCCTCGATCATCTCTTCTCTCCCATGTCCTTCCAAATGAACAGAAACCTTATGCTGATTTGTACAGTCGGCTATAGCTTGTCCTAATGCGGTCAATAGTACCTCGTTAATCCTTGTCTTATGAGTCACTGGAACTTCTTGTAACAACGCGTGGGTCTCTTCTACTCCCAACGTCATCGTCACTTTATTAATCGATGCTTCTGTCGTTTCCTGTATAGGGTAGTCCATCGGAATCGTCATCACTTGTTTTGCTTCCTGTTCATGCCAATAATCTTGTACTTCTTTTGAAATACCAGAATCACTGTATGTCTGCATTCGTTCCGACCATTCTTTAAAGGATGTACTTTTCGCAGGTAACCGAACGTTCTGACCTTGCTTCATCTGGTTGTATACGGCCTGTAAATCTTCCAATAGAATTCGCCATGATACCCCATCTACTACTAAATGATGAATCGTCCAGAATATTCTATCGTTCCCATTTGAACCGTCATCGAAGTACACTACTCTCATCAACGGACCTGTAAGTAAATTAAAACTTGCTTGAGTGATATCCATCTCTTCTTGTATCACTTGATTCCACGCTTGTTGGCTAGCATCATTTCGCTTTACCACACGAAGTACAGACTGTTCATCGATTCCCTCATTTCTCTGCTTCCAGGTTCCATTTGGCAACTGTTCATACCGGAAACGTAAGGCGTCATGATGTTTGAGGAGGTTTAATAAAGCTTCCTCTAGTAACTCCACATCCAAACTCTCTCTTACTCTTAAAAGTATCGATTGATTCCAATGTTGTGGACGCGGATGTTCTTGCTCGAAGAACCAATACTGAATTGGAGTAAGCGGTACCTCTCCCGTCACAACCCCCTGCTCCGCTTGTACTCCCTGATCTTCTTTGACCACTTGCGCCAACTCGGCAATCGTTGGACATTCAAACATTTGCTTTGGTGTAAGTTTTAAGCCCAATTGACTCGCTTGTGATATGATCTGAATGCTGAGAATCGAGTCCCCACCAATTTCAAAGAAGTTATCATGAATTCCCACCTTTTTAATCCCTAATACTTGCTTCCAAATGGTAGCCAGATTTTCTTCGTTACCATTCCGCGGTGCCACACATTCACTTTCGATTTTCTTCTCCTCTGGTACAGGTAAGGCCTCACGATCAACTTTACCGTTAGCAGTTAGTGGAATGGCTTCCATCATCACAAATCCTGAAGGTACCATATAGCTTGGTAGCTCCGCCTTGAGATAATCTCTCCACGCACCTGCATTCCCATCACCCACGACATATGCCACCAATCGCTTATCACCCGGCTGATCTTCTCGAACAATTACAACAGCCTCTTTTATGGATGCATGCGCGTTTAAAGCAGATTCAATTTCCCCGATCTCAATTCGGAAACCACGGATTTTCACCTGGTGATCAATCCGCCCAAGATAATCTAGATTCCCATCCGGCAAGTATCTCGCTACGTCTCCTGTCCGATATAATCGCGCTCCCGGATCACTACTAAATGGATGAGGAATGAAACGTTCTGCAGTCAATTCAGGTCTATTTAAATACCCACGTGCAAGTCCTGCTCCACCAATGTATAGTTCACCAGATATGCCAATAGGCACAGGCTGTTGACAAGCGTCTAGCACATACACTTCTAAATCTGGAATCCGTTTTCCGATATTACTTCTTGAAGAATTCTGCACATCATCTTGAGTAATTGGATAATACGTAACATGAACGGTGGTTTCTGTAATTCCATACATATTAATTAGCTGCGTGTTCTGCTCTCCATACCTTTGAAACCACGGTAGCAAGCTGATAGGATCTAGTGCTTCTCCACCAAATATGACATAGCGCAGATGCAAGTTTCTATTCTCATCTTCTTGTTCACACACTTGTATCAATTGTCGAAATGCGGAAGGTGTCTGATTAAGAACCGTGACCTCTTCCTCTACTAGCAGTTGATAGAAATCCTTGGGCGATCGACTAATCCAGTAAGGAACAACAACCAATCTTCCTCCATAGAGCAATGCTCCCCAAATCTCCCATACCGAGAAATCAAACGCATAAGAATGGAAAAGCGTCCAAGTATCTTTTTCATCAAATTGATACCAACATTCCGTTGATTTAAATAAACGAATCACATTGTGATGCTCTACCATCACTCCCTTCGGATTCCCCGTTGATCCCGAAGTATAGATTACATAAGCGAGATGTTGAGGACTTACATCAGAAATCGGTAAAACAGTACTTTCTTTCTCAATCTCAACTTGATCTCGACCAAGGCAAATCGATTTGATATTCTCTGGTAACCATTTCGATTCTTTTAAACTCTCTTGCGTTACGACTAACTGAATGCTAGCATCCTCTAAAATATACTGAAGTCGCTGCTCTGGATATGTTGGATCAAGTGGAACATAAGCTCCACCAGCCTTCAGAATCCCCAAAATACCTACAATCATTTCAGGAGAACGTTCAACACAAAGTCCAACCAATGAATCCGGTCCTACTCCTTTTTTCTGTAGATAGTGAGCTAACTGATTCGCACGTTCATTAAGCTCCCTATAGGTAAGCCTCTCCTTTTCATACATAACTGCAATGGCATCAGGATGAATCGTCGCTTGCTGCTCAAACAACTCATGAATGGTTGCTTGAGGTGGAAAGTCAAGCTTAGGATCGTTGAACTCTACTAAACTTTTTCTTTTATCTTCTTCCGAAATGATTTCGATCTCAGCAACCTTCTGCTTCGGATTTTTAAATGTGTTTTCCATTAATGCTAGCATGGTTGTAAAAAAGCGAATTATCTCTTCTTTGGAAAATAACTCTTCACGATAATCAATATGTACTTGTAAAGAGTCTATATCAGTCAAATTTTCGATGTGTACTGCAAAATCTTGCACTTCTTCACGATTTGGAATCCAAAGAGAGTCACCACTTTCAGCACGTTCTCTATAATCAATCGTAGTTCCAAAAAGTCGAACATTACTGTTATTTTCTTTATTAATCTGTTTTAATAACAAATCAAATGGATATTTCTGATGTCGTAATGATTTACTTTGTTTTCTGGACACTCGACCAATAAATGAGAGTACTTCTTCTTCAGGATCGATATCCATTCTTAGAGGAACTGTACTCACCATCATTCCAATTAATTCCCGCTCCATTTTAGTCATACGATTGCCATAAGCCATTCCCAAGGCAATATCAAGCGATGAGGTCCATCGATACATCGACAACGAAAGCGCAGCAACAAAAAGAGTATATATACTAAATTTGAAATCTTCAGAAAATTGTTCTATCTTTTTCTTCAAATGTTTCGATATTGTAAACGTCTCACGTGATGCTCCCGTACTAACTTGGTAAGCATTATAGGGTTTCAATCCCGTCACAGATGGAATTGTTTTGAACTCCTCTAACCAGAAGTTTTGATCTTTTTGAAAACGACTGCTGTTCAAGTATGTCTGTTCATTGGCTAGAAACTGAACATATGAGTTCCTGGGTATACTCACATCTGTCTCACTATGAAACTCATGATAATATTTAGCAATCTGGCTAGTAAAAATTTGGATTGATAAACCATCCATGATAATGTGATGGGCATTGCCAAAAACGGCACACTCATTATCGCTTAATTTTATTAAAGCGAAATAGTATAAATCAGAATTAAATAACGTAAACGTCTCTTGCTCCTTCTGCTCAATCCATTTTTCTAGTAAATCCGAATCTCTCTCGGAACTGAAATCGAAGAAGTCAAATTCTCGTTCTTGATGTTTAACAAAATATTGCTCAGGTTCCTGATGTCCATGTTCTTTCAGCCTGATACACAAGCCATCGTTTTCACTAATAACACGATTTATGACTCGATTTAATATTAAATAATTCATTTTCCGATGGATCTTGAACAAGAATTTTAGATTACATATACCTTTATCTGAATGAATAACTTCTGTATACCATATTCTCCTCTGTGGATGACTTAAAGGATAACACTCCTCATTGGACATAAAAAAATCTCCCTTCAAAGATTAGTTACTTTTATGGACTCGTTTTCATGTTTAACCCAAAAATACTTTTGTAATGAAATCCCAATTACTCCAATAATAATGAGCCCAATACCCACATAAAAATAGAGTTGAGTCACTCCAAAAAGGTGAACCAGTGGTCCGCTCATAGCTGGAGAAATGATGAGGACTGCATTTGCTAAACTGCTTTGAATCCCAAATACTCTTCCCACCTGTTCTTCGTGAGATTCTATTTGCAGAATGACTTGATTGGATACAAGCATAAGTCCACTTCCAATACCAGCGATAAAACTAATCAGATAGCCAAAAATAAGGGATGTACCGGGACTTACCAGACTTATCAGACTAATCCCACCAAAACCAATCCCCATTAAAGCAATACCTCCACATACTACCCAACCATATTGAAAATATTTTAATTTTTGAGTTAAGAATGCGCCAAGTATTCCTCCAATACCAATAATAGAAATGATATATCCCATTTTACTCTTATCATTTGGGAACAAACTCTTAAATAAAGTAGGGAACTGTGAGTCTACTAATTGTAATACTGCCATAGCTATTGTAAAGAAAATCATGGTTGATAATATCATCCGATTAGATAATACATAACTCCAACCTTGTAACCAAGCAGTCCAAGTACTTTGCTGTTGCTTTTCTATATATTCTCTTGACAGAGATTCCTTTAACCTTATTGTGGGCAACAAAACTAAGGAAGCTAGTAAACAGCATATTGCCCTTATTACAAGACAAAACTCTGGCTGAAACCAGCTCAGTAGCACTCCTCCTATAAGCGGACCCACTATCTTGGTTCCTTGCTCAACTATACCGTTGATACTTACCGCTTTGGTAAGTAAATCAGGGGAAACAATTTGTCGTGTTAGTGTTTGCTGTGCAGGATAATAGAAAACGGTAAAAATGGATCGAATCATTAATGCGAACAAAAGCCAATGAATATTTTGGACAAATAAAAGAACAATTGTTAATAGACCAACCATAAGATTGGAAAACATCATAATCGGAATTTTTCTAAAGCGATCAGCAATCACACCTGCCCATGAACTAAATAAAATTCCAGGAAGTGCATACGCAACAGGAATCAATCCAATCATGGTGGGGTCAACTTCCCATTCAAAACCAACAATGGTCATAATGGCTAACATGTCAATAAATACTCCGAGCATAATCAATGAATACGCAGAGAAAACTTGTAAATAAATCGTATTTCCCCATAGACTTTTTGAGTCGGTAGTTTTCATAAAAACGAGCTCCTTAAGTTTACTAATATGGATACTTTTGCGTACACGGGACCCCTTTATTGGACATAATTAATCACTCTAAATATTTTCACCTAAACTTTAATACAATTCAAACTTCAATGAATCATTAAGTTCATTACCCTTTTTCCTTTTTGATGATCTACTAAATCAAATACATTTATCTCTTCATCTTTTATTTTTTCAAGCTCTTTCATTTTTTCCTCTTACTCTGAATTAATCTCCTTTACAAATGAACGACAGCGAATTAGAAAAACCTCTATTCATATTGTCATTCCTGCAACATTAAACAACGCGAATAGTTCATTGATTAATTTATGTTCATATTTTTCATATACACAAAATACACCTTTACTCGATGAAAATAATGATTAAATAGTTTTATAACTTTATATTCACAGTAGTTCGAATATTTAATTCACACTCCTTTCCAGAATTGTATGTATTTTCTAACCAAAATACTATCATACAAAATTCGCTCCTACTATCTTCATAAAGTTGAAATAATCAAATTAGAAAATTCAGATAAAAACACATCGATAGACCAACTCTATCAATTACTATCGTTATTAAAATAACAATAAGCCCTTAACATGCGTAGACGAACATTTTAGTATTTTATTGAGATCAAAACAAATAATAGTAAAAACTGCCAATTATATACTTATATCTCTATCGCGCATTTAAAGTGATTTAATGAACGGGGAAGTTACACAAAAGGAAAGATAATCGTCTTACAATCACAATCTCGGCGACTCGCTTCCCACAAAACAACACTTTTCCAGGCCTTAAACGCTATTAATCATGTTATAGTACAATACACACTTATAAAGAAAGAGACTCACTTCAAAGGGCGGTTTTCTTTTACGCTTCTAATTCTGCTACCACCTCGTCTAATACGTTCTCCTTTAGATACAAAAATGCTAACTCCTCTTCCCTCGTCCATTCCTTGATGATTATGTATATCGTCCAGCAACACCCACTCCGTTTCTCCTACGATATTTCTATAGTGTTTCTTGTCCTCTTCGTAAACTAACATCTCTAACATCTCTTCAGTACTTGTATCATCTGTTGTCTTCCGAATTGTTCCACGTAAAACACCGAAATAGAGTCGCTTTCTCGGTAGATTTCAAATTCAAAGGTATTCTTCCCTCGTTTCACTTCTACGTTATACCATGCCAGTGCTTGTGGACCATTCATTGGGTTCGACTGTGTCTGTACCATTACATCGTCCCCTTTTATACGTTATTTTATTATATATAATATCTTAACATTCAAATATTAACGTAGTGTAAAGCGAATGTGTAGTTTCGGGTTTTGGTGCAAAAATGTTAGTTAGAAACATAGAATAGCAATTTCCTCTACATTTCTATCTTACGAAGCTAAGTCAAACAACTTATGAATAAATTCTTTCTGTTTTTGGACGGACTTGTCCGGTAAAACAAGTTGTCCTTTTTTCATCCTATGCATGCCTTCAATACCTCTCAAAATCAAAGTTGCTATACGAAATGATTTTAATCCTAACATGGAACGAACCCACTTCTTTATAAAACGATGATCCTGTTCCACGATATTGTTAAGATATTTACATTGTCTTATCTGTACGCTTTCAGGCATACGTTTCTCCTCTTGTTCCATAAAAAAATGTTTTAGACTATAGAAAAAAGTATTAGACTGTTTCTTTAGCTTTTATAAAATAAAACGTTACATACTATATAGTATAGACACGATACAAATTATTAGGTTTGTTTTAGCGGAGGAGCACATCCCATAGCGGGAGGCGTATTGAAATCTTTAACCGATCACAAAAATGAATAGTTTTGGATTTTTTGGTTATTAGTGTAAAATATAATTACCAATGTATTCTTGTTTTTAACGTGGGCTCTTTAGACTGTTTGGAACATTGATATACAAAAAGAGTACCTAACGGTGCTCTTTTTTGTATATCTAAAAATAAAGAAATCGTTAGAGAACGTAGTTTTTTTTTAGGGGGGTTAAAGAACTTTATAATTATTAAACATTTAATCAGTGCTATGGGAGCTTCTATAAAATTCACTTATTAAAAGGAGGTTAAATAGAATTGACAATGAATAAGGAGAAAAATTTTAACTCATCATTGAAATCAAATAAAACAAGTAAAGATTTGGTTTCAACAATTACACATTTGCCTAGCACCTACGTGATTTTTGTTGTTGGTTTACTGATTTCTAGGATTGGTGATTCTCTTTATACGTTTGCTCTTCCTTGGATTGCTTATGAGTTGACTGGTTCGGCCGTAATTATGAGTTCACTTTTTGCTACTGGTGTGTTACCCATTGTTTTATTTGGTCCAATTGTAGGGGTACTAGTAGATCGTTGGGATCGACGAAAATTAATGTGGATTGCGGACTTAGGATGTATTGTCTTAGTAGCATTCATCCCCATTCTTCATATTTTAGGGTTACTTCAACTTTGGCATTTATACGTTGTTTCTTTTATTTTAGCAATACTATCCATGTTATTTGACGTAGCTACTCTTACAGTAATTCCACATATCGCAGGTCAGTCGTTAACAAGGGCAAATTCGGCATACCAAATGGTTAATCAGATTGCTAGTTTAGCAGGACCTGCATTGGCAGGTATTATAATTGCTATCATAGGTGGATTTAACGCTCTCTGGATAAATGTTCTCTCTTTTGTAGCTACTTTAATCGCTGTATTGCTATTGCCAAAAATGGAAAAGAACAAATCTATAGATAAAGCGGGAAATCTATTGCGAAATATAGGAAACGAAATGAAAGAGGGATTTAAATGGTTAATAAATGATCGCCTTAACCTCGCTTTATCTCTTCAAGCAATGGTAGGTAACTTTGGCGCTAGTGCTATACTAGGAGCACTTATGTATTACTTACTTTCAACATTACATCTATCCACTGAACAAAGTGGCTTTAATTATACTTTGATTGGAGTAGGTGGACTTTTAGGAAGTATAATTGTCGTTCCGCTCGAGCAGCGTTTTCGACGCGGGATTCTTATTCCTATTCTTCTAGGTATAGGTGCAATTGGATTGACCTATGCAATATGGAGCAAGTCTTGGCTTGCGCCAGGCATTGCATTTGGTATTGCTATGATCTGTAATATAGCTTGGAATACCATCGTAGCATCAGTCCGCCAGGAAACTGTTCCTACCAATATGCAAGGAAGAGTCCTAGGATTCTCACGGGTGCTTACCCGTCTGGCTATGCCGTTAGGAGCACTAGTAGGTGGTGTGATTTCTGACTTTAATCCTGTTGCAATATTTATTTTGGCATCAGCTACAAAGATGATTGAAGTTATTATTGCACTTATCAGTCCTATACGTAAGCTATAAGAAAAAGTGCTTCCTTAATTAAAATTATGCTTAAACCAAAAAAACTTGATTGCTCTCCTTAAGATTAGAAAAATCTGTTAAGTGACAAAAAGTTGTAAAAAAAATAATAAAGTTGTTAAAAAAATGCGGGTCATTCTATTCAACAATCGGGCCATATAATGAAATAAAGCTTAGTAATAAAATACTTTTGGAGAAATATGGTATATTAAAGTATTACTAAAAAGGAAGGATGATTCCACATGATAGGAACCGAGGGTAAAAAACAGGAAATTTTAAAAGCTTACCAGTTCAGACATGCTTGCAAGGAATTTGATACCAGCAAAAAGATTTCGGATGAAGATTTTCACTTTATTTTGGATACAGGAAGATTGTCTCCAAGTTCAGTTGGTTTGGAGCCGTGGAAGTTTGTCGTGATCCAGGATACAGCGCTTCGCGAAAAATTAAAACCTGTATCCGGTGGTGCCCAGGGACAACTGCCTACTGCCAGCCATTTTGTAGTTATATTGGCCAGAAGAAAAGAAGGCTTAAGGCATGATTCCGTTCACGTGATCAAAATGATGAAAGACATTCAGCATATGCCTGAAGAAGTGGTACAAAATCTTTCCGGTTTCTACAAATCCTTCGTCGAAACTGAACTTGAAGATAATGACCGTCTCATTTTTGAATGGGCAAGCAAACAAACATATATAGCATTAGGAAACATGATGACAGCTGCGGCTCAAATCGGTATTGATTCCTGTCCGATAGAAGGTTTTGATAAAAAGCAGGTGACCGTTATTTTGCAAAATGAATGTATCATTAACGGCAACGATTTCGGTGTAGCCTGTATGGTTGCTTTCGGATATCGGAAAGAGGAACCCAAGCGTCCAAAAACAAGACAAAATCTCGATGAAATTGTTGAGTGGCGATAAAACTGTAGATGCTGCTTCTCAACATCAAGGGACATGATCACATAGGCATGTCTCCTTTAATGTTATTTTGAGATAAGTCCAAAATTCTCTCATATGTAAAATTGCATGAAAACACCAGGTAACATAATGCTATTATTTTGTTATAGATCTACTCTATATTTTTCATTAATCATGTTGAAACCCTATAGAAAAACAATTGGTGAATTAAAGAACTGAAGGAAGACACTCATTGAGTGTCTTTTCTTTTCATTCAAAATATTATATAATAATATCGGTATACTTCATTATTGCGATTAGACTGGAAAACTAATCGCTTACGATGGACCTTTAGCTCAGCTGGTTAGAGCAGACGGCTCATAACCGTCCGGTCGTAGGTTCGAATCCTACAAGGTCCACTTTCACAATTTATAAACTAATTATCACAAAAAGATACTCGGAAGAGGTCTTTTTTTATTTATGCCCTTCATATAAAGCTTGTCCATACTTTTCTCGTCCCTAATGCATATATTATCCCTATATCTACAAAATTTCGTAGTAACCTTTTAGTATTTCGAGGAAAATCACTAAATAAGTACATTCTTTTCTTTTTACGACAGACACATTGCAACAAAATTAATAGAACCCTTTTGCTATTCTAATTTGGTGACTAATTGGATACTGAATGGAGTGAATGATTTTATGTTTGAAAAGCTTTCTTTGCTTTTTGTTTCCGGGTCATTATTCATTTCTTTAACAGCTTGTACACCAAGTTATCAAAAAGCCTCAGCAAAGAATGAAAATTCCGCTTCCCTGTATACCACCAAAGAATTGCAAAATGAATTCCCCATTAAGATGCCGATTGATGAATATATTGCCAAGAAGAATAAGATGCATATTAAACATCCGACTAGCATTTCACTTCCAAATGGAAATGTAGGAAGAGTATTACAAACAACTGATGGATTTGTTGTGATTTGTGGTAATGAAAAAGAGATTTTTAATGTATTAGTATTTAAAACGCTGGATGAAGTAAAAGAGTATGAGACAAGTTTAAGAAAGAAATAATTCCAAACAAAATGCTGGTGTTGCTTTAAAATAAAGTTTGATTAGATTGATACTAATAATCTTGATAAACAATCATACAAAAGAGCGTGTTTTGAAAAAATATTAATTAAAACACGCTCTTAATATTTTCAGTTGGTTCACTCGCTTATAAAAAAGTTTAATCATTTCCTATCTATGTTGCTCCACAATAGCGCCCGATTGTTGAAGATGCTTATTGAAGAAAAGCACCCCTTTACTTTAAGTACAGGACTTCACAACCTTTTTTTACGGCTCATTAAACTCAAATCCTATTGTGTTGTACATGCAAAAAGACGCCTTCTTATTTAAGAAAAGCGCCCGACTGTTAAACAATGAAATATGCGAAAGATCTCTCTGCAAATACGTTCTAATTTATTTGACTATCACATCCGTTTAGCCATCCATAAAGCAGGAAAATCACCCGCTTCACCATATAGAGAATGTAAAGGGGTTTCACACCTTCAATACTGTTTCTACGGCTGGGCGAGGAAGGTCGCTGAATTATGGTGCTTTAGGACCAATCAACGCCGCCCCAAGAGGATTGCAACTTTCGCAACAGAACAATTTGGCCGAGATGATATGTATCGTGCATCATGATATTGCTGAGTAAACGCTCAATAGAGTACCTGTTAGCTGCATACGGAGCTTTTAACTTTTCATCGTCAAGGTCCGCAATGACCGTTTTTAATTTATTCATGACTTCATTGAGGCGCTGCACTGTCTGGGCCCACCCAATTTCGTCTTCTGGATCCCCCGGATTTCCAAAGGTTTCTTCATTGTCTTCTGCCTTATGCGGATTCTCTGTGACCTTGATTCGATGGATTACGTCTTCATTCCAAAATATCAAGTGGTTGACAATCTGCCAAATCGAATTGCTGATTCCCGAACTTGTCCATGCTGCCTCAGCTGCGCTGACTCCATGAAGCGCCTGATCCATGGATGCAAACCAATCATTCTCATGACAATGCATGTCGAGTTGTTCTAAAAACATTTTGGTTACAACTTGCATACAACCAATCTCCTCACTGTTTAGTGTAATCTTTCAAAGTTAAAAGACAAGAAAAAATCTGACTATAGTATAATTAATCGGTCCTAAAAAGGTAAAAACCAAATCCAAGCGGTCCCTTCCATATTAGACATACCTTTCTCTCCAGCTTCTAATTCTCTCCAACATGGCAGGGTAATCCGAAATTTCCGGGTGACGATAACAATAATCCTCAATCAACTTCGAAAAAAGCCATTCATACGCATAAAATAACCTTCATTTTCGACTGTCGGCCATATAACGAAAAAATATTCTCAATGAAATACTCCAATCATTTATATTGAGAATACAACAAAACCATGATCACTATGACTTATTCGGCTCATCCAGCTTTTATTCCTTCATCATGACAAGTAAAGTACTCTATAGGGCAGACCTTTTTAAGTGTCTACTCTATAGGGTACATTTTATTTTTCTAGTTGAACTGTTGGCTAAACGACATACCTGGCCTTTGATTTTATAAGTGGCTTAATTCATATAATGCTTTGGCATAGCTGGCTGTCGCTTTGATTAAATCATCGATTTCTATAAATTCATCAATTTGGTGAGAGCTATCTACCTTACCAGGGAAAAGCGCACCGTAAGCCACTGCATTTTTCATTAACGCTGCATATGTTCCCCCGCCCGATGTTAAAAGTGTGGGTTCATCCCCTGTAATCGATTGATAAGCCGATTGTAGTGTTTTAATCATTGGATGATCGGCAGGGGTATAATGTGTAGAGAATTGTTGCGCATCGTTTGTTGCTTTTGCATGTCAGAACGTGTATATAATTCATTATTTTCCTTATATTTTCTTTGTTTATCTAAAAGAGCAGAGTTATAGGTTTCACGACAATATTGTAGCCAGCGGTCTAACGTTTCTTTTTGTTCTTTCGTTGGAAAAATTTCATATTTTCGGCTTAGCAACATTGTCATCACCCTCCTCTTTTTTCGTTATAGTGTTTCAGATTCCTAAAAATAAAACCAGAATATATGTTCCCATCCCTATTACCAGTATACATAGAATTACATAAAAAGGAAATAGAAACTTCGTGCTGTGCACGACCAACATTCATCCCCTCCCTACCACTGGACTATGTCCTACAGGTGCTTGAGGAAGAGGACTTCTGTTGGAGTACCGTTAAAATTAGAGCGTTTATCCAGTCGAGGGAAGACACCTTAGGGTATCTTTTCTTTTCAAACACTATTTTCACTATAAACATAGTAATAACTATTTTAATTGAATATTGGTAATAGTGAGTCTACATATTATCAATTTACTATATTTAACATTTATGTAAAAATGAATACAAGCTAAACTTTTTCAAAACCTTTCCCCTAATAAGGATTTGAAAGAGTCATCTCAATTGTCTCCATGTTGTAAATATGCCAAGAAAAAAGAACCCCTAAGGGTTCTTTTTTCACTAATTTTAATTCGATTTTACGATTGCTGACGAAGCTTCATCATTCCAATTTCTAGCCCCATCTCCTATACTTACACTAGTCAAATTAATAGTTAACTAGAGCAAGTGCACGCCCTTGTGCATTACTGTGTTCTTGAACTACCCCACTTAGGAAATTTGAAGTAAGGAATTTTCCTAAAATCTCTAAAAACTTAGAAATGCTCCCCACTAACGAGGTTAGTTAGCCATACAAGATATCAGAAGAGTCCTTTCCGGGACAACCGCGCATACAGTTCTCCCTCTTCAAACGAGCGCTTATACACATATATATCTTTTTTATTTCGATATGCAATATTTCATATTTATATCTGTTTTATGTTGTTATAATAAAGAAGGTAATATTCTATAGTATTTTTTGACATACTTAACAGCTTATGAACATGAATTTCCCTACAGAAAAAAGGAAGAGAATTCTAATAATTCCCTTCCTTTTTTTCTATGTTTCCTTTTACTTTTCTTCTTTGATCTTAATCTTCGCTTCTTTATAGAATGCCAGTTTTCCTTCATTATATCTTTTTGTGTATTGATTAAACTTCTCTTTTTCTTTTTCTGTTTCGTCATACAATGTATTAATAGCTTTAACCCTCTCGCCAATCTCTTTTAGTTTTGTTTCTCTATCTTTTAACTTCTCATAAAAATCTTTTTCCAACGTCAATGATTCCGTGTATTTTTTATTCATTTTTTGAAAAGCTTCATAACGATTTCTATCCATTTACCGGCAGAGTACCCCCTTCCTCAACAACTGATAAGTTGTAGGTGGGGGCTGAATGCCGTTTTTTTATTTTTTTGTGACGAGAATGCCCTTATCAGTCGCATATTTCTTTTCATTATGATACATTGATTTCGGAAAGGAGGTGCGCAAATGAAAAAGAAGAAAAAGGACAAGAATCCAAATACGTATCGCACGTTTCAAATTCATATTTCACCAACGCATCCAATGTTTTCGTATTGTAAGGAAATGTGTCAATTTGCTAAAAACATGTATAATACGACAAACTTTTACATTCGTCAAATTTATACGTCTTTAAAAAGCGAGAAATCATTACAACCTTTACAACAAGAGGTAATGGACCAATTACGTATGCATTTACCGTTGGTAAATGAAAATCAACACAAAGCGTATGAAAAGAAGTTATTGATGGAAAGTAAGAAACCAGCGGAAGAGCAAAAAGAAGTAAAGCTGAACCTGATGGAAATGCCTAAAAAGGAAAAGTCGTTCCCGTCTTACAACCTACTGGACGCTTTATTCAAAAGCATGAAGCAAGCGGATTACAAATTGCTTCCCGCTCAAAGTAGTCAAGGTGTGATGAAGGCAGTGTATCAAGATTGGAGTAGTTTTTTTGCATCCATTGAAGAATATGCGATCAATCCATCTAAGTTTAGCGGCAGACCAAAAATACCAAAATATAGAAAAACCATGGTGAAAGAAGTGTACTTCACAAACCAAGATTGCAAAATCCAAAATGGGATGTATCTTAAATTCCCCAAAACAAAGCAAAGGTTATGTATTGGGAAAGTAGCTGAATTTGATGGGAAGTTACAACAGGTTCGTGTAATCCCTTCTTACAACCAATTTACTGTGGAAATGGTATATAAACAAAACAACATAGTGGAAATCCCGGAAAAACCGAAATATGAACGCATGATGAGTATCGATTTAGGTGTGAACAATCTTGCAACCATCGTTATGAATACAGGTCGTAGACCTGTTATCGTAAAGGGCAAAACCGTGAAAAGCATCAATCAATACTACAATAAGAAGCGTGCGTATTTATATGGGATCTTACGTCAAGGAAAAGAAAAACGAGAAGGTCTCTTTACTTCTAAGAAACTAGAGCATTTAGACCGAAAACGTTTTTTGAAAATCAAAGATATGTTCCACAAAATAAGTTACAACATCGTCCAGCTAGCAGTACAAGAAGGTATTGATACGATTATTGTGGGAAAAAACGATGGATGGAAACAAGAAGTGGAAATGAGGAAAGATGCAAAACAGAACTTTGTTCAATTGCCGCATAATTTATTCATCCAACAGATAACGTATAAGGCGAATACCAAAGGTATTCATGTTGTAACGGTTGAAGAAAGCTATACATCAAAAGCGAGTTTTCTAGATTTTGATGATATTCCAACTTACGGTCAAACTGAAATTGAGCAGGTGTTTACGGTGAAACGTGTGAAACGAGGTTTATATCGCTCAGCTGAAGGTACCTATCTCAATGCGGATGTAAATGGTGCCAGAAATATTTTACGAAAAGTAGTTCCAAATGCATTTGAACCTTTCAAATCAAATGGAATAGAGGGTGCTGTGTCCCACCCACGAGTGTTAAGCGTCCGATAGGACGATACATAAGAAACCCCCACTTCAAGCACGAATGTGGTAAGTGGCGGGAGGTTCATAAGATTCCTCTACTTGTTTTGCTTGCTTTTGTAATTTTTTATCTTCAATTTTATATGCTATTTAGTGATTTAGATACTCGTATTACCTATAAACACCCTCTTTTTTTGTAAAGGTGATTGGTTCAGGATGGTTAATATAAACAACACTAATGCAATCTGCAATAAAATCATATATGTCGTCGTCAACATAGGCAATTTTCATAACGTCAAAAAGGTTGTCAGAAACTTGATTCGTATTTAAGTTATGAGCATATTGACCATGTTTTTGAATTTCCCTCATGATTAAATCTACAGTTTCTTTTTGATTCGTTGATAGACTTGATTCATTTTTAAGAGATGTGTTTATAAAAGCACAAAAATATTCAAAATTATCATCCCAATTTATATTCCCATTATTCTGAGCTTCATACCTAAGTTTTTCGATTTGACGCAGTAATTCCCCTTGTAAATTATCCGCTTGCCCTTGTTTTGGGACCAAAGTTTTCCAGATGAACTTTGATTCTTGAAAGTATTTTTGTTTATATCCGTGTATCGTCTCAACATTCAAAATTTCGAGTTCTTCTACAATACTTTTCGTGTTGTGATAGTCTTTCTTCCTTTTAAATCTATCAAATGATTTCAACGATATCCCTTTTTTCAAATACTGTTAGATTTTTAAGAGATTGATGGATACCAAGAAAATTTTGTATCACTATCAAGTGGTTTATTCTAAGTTTCCTTTTTGATTAGGCTGAACCATTCGTTTAATATTTGAGCTTTTGGTAATTGAGAGGCGGGGTCGTCTTCCCAGATGATGTGTGAAAACCAGGCCTTTGTTTCCCATTCAAATTGCAATTCTGCAAACGAGATTGTAGGATGTTCCGCTTCATGGAATTACTGGTTTACTGCATCTGAAACTTCCGAAGCTTGAGGTAACAACTCGTTCTTAATTCTTTCTCTAATCGCCTGATCTTCTAACTGATTCCAAAAATACAATTGTCCATTAATTTGATAGAAAATATCAAAAGAAGCTTCACCTTTTTTAAAGTTAACCAAAATAAAAGCGCGTTCCACATTATTGTCAGCAGCCTTTACAGTATTGACAATTAAATTTTGTGCCATTGATACCCAATAACTATTTGCTTCTTCTATTGGAGATTCAACATATAGTTCTTCATTTAATTCATTGAGGGTTGCCTCACGTTCGTTTACTTGTTCCACCTTTTTGAAAAACCTACTAAAAAAGCCCATAATTTCTCCTCCCCTTTGCCGTTTCCGTATATCGCATTTTAATAATTAGATAATATTGACAATGCAATCATATCATTTCTAGTTGTAGGTTTCGAATAAAGTTTGATTAAAAAATACCTCGCAGATGCCTTTTCACGTTTTTTCAAGAAACAGAATGATATTCCACGATTCAAGTCTAAAAAGAATAAAGTTCAATCCTACACAACCAAGCAAACGAACGGTAATATTGCGATTGTAGGTAACAAAATGAAATTACCGAAACTTGGCCTTGTTCGCTTTGCCAAAAGTCGTGAAGTAGAAGGTCGTATTTTAAATGCAACAATTCGACGTAACCCCAGTGGTAGATACTTTGTATCTATCCTCGTCGAAACAGAGGTACAAGAAATGCCTAAAACGGAATCCACTTGTGGAATTGATGTTGGATTAAAAGATTTCGCCATTCTTTCTGATGGTACAACATACAAGAACCCTAAATTCTTCCGTATAGTTAGAAGAAAAGTTAGCGAAAGCACAGCGTATCCTTTCCAGAAGAACGAAAGGTTCTTCGAACTGGAATAAACAACGTGTAAAGGTTGCTCGTATTCATGAAAGAATTTCCAATGCAAGAGCTGATTACTTACATAAGCTTTCTACTGAAATCATCAAAAACCACGATATAGCCAATTCCCGCCCTTGAAATAAGGGAGAATCCCCGTTCTTGGCTACCAACCATAATAAACAGCCCACCGCATAACGCCACAACGGATGCAATTGGATATGAGACTGCTTTGATTAAAAAGATTACTGGTTCAAATGCATTTACAATCCTGTTATACAGTTGACCATCTATATAATTTTTAAACTTTCCATCTGTTGATTGAGCATCTTTGAATACCTCATTTACATCTGTATCAGGACTAGCAGCAAATCCATGTGGAATATCTATAATATTACTGAATATAATAGCACTACCGATCACAAGACCAACGCGCACCGCCACAGGTGCGTATTTCTTTGCTTTCTTTTTAAACAAGCTCCACTTTTTCTTCGCTCCATAGTTACCATCCATAAAATCTTTGATGCTCATTGTCTCAGTTGTCATGTGGACCACTCCTTATTTTTAATGGAAATCAGTAACCGTGAATATGTTGCAGTTTAAACCCTCGCAAAGCTTCTGCAATTGCTTTCTTCTATATTCTGTCGTGGTGTACCAAATAAACTTTGGTGGTTTCTCAAATACATTACAGTCAATCAACTTTCTGTACTTCTGCATCTTCACGCGGTTCGCACTCATCTTTTGCTCATGATCTACCTCTACAATGTGGTATTTTCCGTTTTCGGAAAAAAGTGCATCTGCAATTATAGAAACGATACCTTTCACGTTCATTTTCACTTCCTGTTTCCACGTACCAGGGCAACCATATGCAATGTAGATATCATTCCGCTTGATATAGTGACGGAACTGATTAGACCGTTTGAGAACCTTCTTACTCCCAATACGCTCACGCCCTTCTTTATTGAGATAGTAAACTTTTTCCGTATCTCTGAAGCTAGATACATATTCTTCGAGGTCTTTCATAACACGGGAAGCGTTTCTGTCTCCGCCAAGATTGTGCAACACTTGTATTTGTTTCCTAGTCAAGAATCCCAATTTCCTCAAACTCCAAAGTATGCTTTCTGTTCTGGCTTCCTTCATGGCTAGTTTTTGCATTCTCATGCTCCTTTCGTGCTCGTATATTGATGTGTGGCTTTATGATGTTATCTATTTGCTTGTTATCGATAAATGGGGTTTGCACAATTTGCTGTTTATCCGTCATATACACCGCTCTTCCCTTTATAAAAGGTAAATGCGCCGCTTCTGTATTACCTTCCCCCAAAACAACCTGTGAAGCTATTTCAGTTTGTAATTTGAAGCATAACCGTGCATCGGTATTCTGCTTTACTTGTCGTGGTAAAACATCGGATGTGGCGTACTGTGTACAAAATATCAATCTATAACCAACGCCAGCACCACGCCTTGCGATGTCCGAAATAATCCTCTCGCACTCAATTCGTATTTTCTTCTCTTCTTTGTCTGGTACTCCCGTACTAGCAATCTCTGCTGCTTCATCAATTATGATAAAATGTCGTTCTGCTAAATTTGATTCTTTTACATCTTCGTATCCCTTTTCGAGAAATGGGTCCATTCTACTATTCAATTGATTTCGTATACCACTTAGAACCGCAAGGGCTTCGTATGCGTTTTTCGCAACTGATTCGACTTGCTTTACGTCTTTGAATCGGTTAGAAGCGAGACCACCCTTTAAATCGATAAGAGTGAATTTTACTTCATCCGATTTCCTATAAATCAGCGAAGTAATTACATTTTTTAAAAACACTGATTTGCCATACCTAGTAGTTCCTCCGACTATGAAATGCGGAATCTGCTCGAAATCATGCTTTATCATCTTGTCTCGTGTAAATCCCAGCGGTATTTGCCAACCCTTGCACTTATTCAGTATGCTTTCTTCAAACTGAACAAATTCAGGAATACCTTTCGCATAAACTCGTATTTTCAATAAACCATCATAAGACAGCTCTATTTCCTTTCTAACGCATTTTTTCTTGTTTATGATGTTTTGTGTTTGTTTTAAGATATCTTTTCTTAAACGAAGAGATTTGAAGTCTGATAGCTTAAAATCATACACCTTGCTTTTGTGATTTAATCCGTCCTCTAAATGCTGTATTTTTTGTTCGAAGTCGGAGAAGCTAAGACCAAGAGGGATCCTGTACGCATATTCCACGCCCCACTCACTTCTTGTCTTACGAAGCAGTTGTATAGTTCGAATATCTTTCCCTTCTTTCACTTTCAATCCGCAGCTAGCACAAATACGCTGGATTTTAGAAGCATCATTTGTTGCTCCTTTTTGGTGCATTTTCGAGAAAAGAATTACACCGCCAACTGCAGCTGAACTTACTAACTCAAATATCATGAGCACCACCACCTCCTTTTAGTATTCTCATAGAGAATAGTCCCTGTAGATTAGAAGAAGATAAAAACAACTATGAATCATTGAAAATAGTAAACTTGCAATGTCTGAAGTACCGTTCTGTGGAGGAATTCTATTCGGAATAGGTGAAATGAAGTTTTAAAAGGCTATCAGATTAGCAACGAGATTCGTAATTTGTTTGGTATGGTAAAGAGTATTCGGTGCGGTTTGTACATTATTAACACTTTTGTTTAAAAAAAATAAACTTTGGCGAAGATAAGAACAAATAATCTTGTCAGAACAGGAGTGTTTAAAGTGTTTGGACTAGGGAAGCCAATGTCTAAGTTCGGAAAATTTTTACGAAGAAACGAAATATCACAAACCGACCTGAGGGAATGGAGCGGAGTAAATCAAAATACAATTAGTCGTATTTCTCGATCGAATGAGTATAAGCCGTCTTTAGGAAACGGACAGAAGATAGTCAAGGCTTTGAAAAGAAAAGGTTACAATGTAGATTTTGAAGATTTTTGGATGTAAATGGAAACTTATCCTTACAATTTTCTCCTTGAAGTTGTTCTAGAATAAAGTTTGTTCAAATTAATGCAAATAACCGTGATAAACGAACAAAAAGAAAGAGCATGTTTAAAAAAAGATTGATCAAAACATGCTCTTAAAATATTCTAACGAATTATTTTTTTATAAAAAAGTTAAATCATTTTTGTGTTGTTTGTTCAAATACAGCACCTGTTAATGAATTCACCTCTAGATAAACCAAGTAAGAAGAACTGTAATTATAAAACTTTGAACAAGGTAGATAACAAATACTTTTCCTTTGTTTTCTTTTCCTTTAAACAAGTAGGTATTAACTATAAAGCCGATTACTGCTATAAATATCAAAGTAACAATAAATGTTAAAACGAACTGATATGTCATTTTCACAGCTCCTTGTTTATGAACTAATATAACAACAATACCAAATTTCCCTTAATTTAGTAATTAAACTAATTTTCTCTGATAGCTCAATAAGAAAAAAAACGAAGTCACAGACAGATTTCAATTCATCATAAAAAAACGGTACAACTTTTTATAAACGGTGCGACTTTTTTATAAATAGTTCAGCTTTGTTTCAAACTAACATCTATGTCTCTATCAAATGATTTTTGCACCAGAACCTTTACCGTTGTTTTATTTTACATTGTTTACACCAATTTTTTCTTCGTTTCATTTTATCGTAAGACAGCTCCCATGAACTGTCACATTTTAAACATTTCCACTTCAAAGGCTCTCTGTTGTTTTTATAATAAGTAGACAAACATTCTCCGGTGTTTTTCTTAGCATACTTTTGTATATCTTGAATCGATAGCTTTACTGTTCCACTACAAGTAGGGCACCATGTTCCTGATTTTATTGATGTTATGACACTTTTCCATATATGCCCCTCAGAACAACACCAAGTTAATTTTGATTTTGAATTAATATATGTAGTGGATAAACATTCACCTCCACGAAGATTGGCAATTTCTTGTGCATCTTGAATAGTTAATCTTCTGCTTTTAGCAGTTCTTTCATCACCACATTTAGGACACCAATGGCCTTTTTTAATTGGTGATATAGAGCTACTCCATATATGACCTTTTGAGCAACGCCACATTAATTTTAATTTTGAATTAGTATACGTAGTAGATAAGCATTTTCCTCCACGGAGTTTGGCAATTTCTTGTGCGTCTTGAATAGATAAGCCTTGTGGATGGTTACAAATTAAGCACCAACTACCAGTTATGATCCTGTACGGGCTAGCTTCCCAAACATGTCCTTTTGAACATTGCCAGGTGAGGTTGCTCGCATTATTTATATAAGAATCAGATAAACATTTTCCTCCCTTTTCAATTGCTAGTTCTTTCATTTGTTCAATTGTTAATTTTCCACTCCTACATACTGGGCACCACGTACCATTTTTTATTAGGTAGGGAATTGTTTCCCAAACATGTCCTTTAGCACATTCCCATTTTAATTTTGTCTCTGATCCAATGTAGGTGTTAGATAAACATTTTCCTCCATGGGATTGTGCAATTAAATTTAATTTTTTCAATTCACTTAATTGGTAATTTAGTTTTTTGAAATCAATTTTATTGATGTTTGAGACAAATATATTTAGTTTTTTTAGACTATAGACAATAAATTTGACAAAAAGTTCATCATTTTTAGCCACAGTATAGGGTACAGTTATTAATTTGATACCTTTTTCTTTACACATCTTCCTTTTAATTCTATCTTTTTGTTTTTGTTCCTTAAATTGTCTTTCTTCCTTATGAAAAAACTCGATATATTCGTAATGTTGCACACCATGATATTCGAAAGCAATTTTTTGCTCCTCATTAAATCCTACACTACAAACAGGACACCAACTCCCATGACGGATGTTTACTGCCTTTGAAGACCAAATGTGTCCCTCTTTACATTTGATTAAAAGATTTGATTGACCACTCACATAGTCTGTTTCAAGTGTTAAGCATTCACCACCCTTTTCTTCAATAGTTTGAATAATTTTTAGAAATGGGATTCTAGATCTTAAGGCAGTTCTTTCATTTTTACATAATGGACACCATTTACCGTATCTAACATTATTGGGTTGGGCTCTGAAAACATGTCCTTTCACACATTTCCAAATTAATTTTGTTGAACTGTTTATATAAACATCTGAGAGACATTCGCCATTGAAGTTTTTAGCAACTTTATGCATTTCTTCAATTGATGAACGCCTTAAATTAGCTCTATGTTCTATACCGCATTGAGGACACCATGTACCTGATTTAATTTTCCCAGGTGAAGCATACCATCTGTGTGCTTTTTTGCACTCCCATAATAGCTTTGATTTGAGGTTGATATATTTTTCTGATAAACATTTTCCATTTTTTTGAATAGCTAAATTTCTCATTTGTTCAATTGTATTTCTTTGTTTATTTGCACTTTCTTCCCTAACACATCGTGGGCACCATCTCCCAGACTTTATTTTATTGGGTGTTGCTTTCCATGGGGGATGTTCCTGGTTGTGACATTTCCATAAGAGATGGGTTGTTGCATTTATATACTCCTTTGATAAACAGGTACCATTGCGCTTTAATGCTAATTCTTGCATATCATTTATAGAAAAATTTTTACCCATAGGAAACCTCGTTTATTATTATTTTTTTGTTTTTGCCCATAGTCTTTCTTATGAAAATTTGGAGATGTATATAAATGTCATACTTTAATGCCAAAATAGATCTACAAGCAACAGATGAAGCCTTGATAGCTTCATTTAGAAAACTTGAAAATTGTAGAGATGTATGTGACATACTTGAAATTAGTCTAATTCACCTACATTATATCCTCTACAAAAAGAAAAAGAATAAACAATATCATCACTTTGGAATTCCTAAAAAATGCGGTGGCACTCATGAAATCCTAGCTCCATGTGATGTATTATAAAGTTTGATTAAAAATATCTACTCCCACCCTCGCTCTACGGAATATAAAAGAATCTAATTTGAAAAAAGATTAATCAAAATAGCTTCTTTTCCAATAGATTTAAGATTGGTTTTATAAAAATGGTTGATTAAAAATTTATCATGTTAACCTTACTATATAATTCTCTGATTAATAAAACGTATAAAAATTTGGGAATAGTAACACCTATACGTTATTATTCTCCTTTTTTATAGAAATGGTTTGAATTACAGACAATAACCCATCCTATAATTATTAATGTTACAGAAAACAACTTAAGTCACGCCTTATATATAATCTAAATCTTTAAGATAAACAAAGGATATTACCCCTATAACAGCACCTCCCACTTTTAAACTCTAGCCCCCTTTAGTGTAAGTACATCTTTTCACATTTAATCTAAATCAAACTCAAACTTAAAACCTGCAAGTTTAGCTTATCAAATACGTTTCATGAAGTACTTTTTCGTTGGGCACATGAAACTAGACATATTTTAAAGAATCCAGTTGCAACAATATATTATGTCTTCTAGTTTGAGTACCCTCTTTTTAACTTTAGTAATGAAAATAAGCCGATATTATGCAACTCTGTATAAAAGTTGCATAATATCGGCTCTAAGGATTTTATATGTTATAGAAGATTAGCTTTTCGTTACATTAACAGAGCCTTTCTAATTAAAAATTATAGGAAAAGTAAATGTAACGAAAGCTGCCCAAAGTCCGTAGACCGGCAAATACTTAGTAACGGCATCTTGGATAGTTGAAGGTCCAGATTTGTTTTGTAGAAAACGCATATAGGAGAGCATAATCCAAATTAAATTTGCCCAGATAAGTATGTTTACTCCTAAAACAGCAAGTCTATTAGGCGTAATCCCATAAGAAGAAAGTCTGAACACGATGGCTGACAAAGCCACACTGTCAATGATAAGCGCAAGAACAATTAAGGCAAAATTTATATAATCTGAAATGTTCTTTTTCTCGTCTGAGTCGCTCTCGGTAATGGAAAATATGGTAACGGCCAATACACCAAGGAGTATTCCGTTGAAGGCTATCAGGAAATTGCGGTCCAAGAATGGATTTTTTCCGACCCATATAACCGTTATAAGATAGACCAACAATGTGACCAGGACAAGAGGACTAAAAATTTTAGCTATATATGGTGTAATATTCTTAGCAAGTTTAAGATTCATTGATACCAGGTATGCAGCCACAATAGCGAGAGCGGCAGCACCAAATAAAACGACATTACTAAAATAGAAGTCTTTTATATCCAAGCCAACAAAGCTAAATAACTGCATGGTTAATGCTGCTAGTACCATTCCGCTAACTGCCATGCTGGCGTAGAGAATACAATATTCCAAATTAAATTTAATATAGGCTAATCTTGTACTGCCTTTTGAATATTCATTTCCTGTAAATGCAAGCCCTACCAATACCCATAAGAATATGGGAAGGTGTAAATAAGCAAGGATAATACTGTCTTTATAATTTAATGGCAGCATATTAAGATAAAACCCGGAAATTAGGAACAACGCTGCAAGGGAATAAATAACACTTTTTTTCGGAGTATTATTGTAAACAAAATAGGCAGCAATAAAGGGAATTATACCAAAAGCCAGGTTAATTGGAGCAATTGCTTCCTGTTCGACAAAATGGAAAATGATCCTGGTGCTTATCCCGGCCAGAATGGCTAAAATGCCCATGAATAAGAAATCTTTTTGAAGCAAGGAAGATTTTTCTGTATTTGCCGTCTCCTTGAAATACAATCTTTCATACCAAACGCCAAGAACCTGAGAATCAGGATTTTGTTCCCATGCGTGTGAGAATGACTTTTTAAAAGTTTTCGGGTCTTTTCTATACATTCTCTCCAGCTCATGAGGGCTAGCAATATTTCCAATAATCAAATTGTTAATGTCCATAGTTATACCTCCCCTAATAATTGTTATATTAAGTCTCCTCAATATGTTTAACTGTCTTCGTCACATTTGTATTCTAAAATATCTCCAGGCTGACATTCTAAAGCCTTACAAATTGCCTCTAAAGTGGATAATCGAATCGCTTTTGCCTTTCCATTTTTCAATATAGAAAGGTTCGCCATTGTTATTCCAATCTTCTCCGAAAGTTCTGTTACGCTCATTTTCCTTTTTGCTAACATCACATCAATATTGATTATAATTGCCATTGTTATTCACCTCAGACTGTTAAATCATTTTCTGATTTGATATTAATTGCTTCTTGTAAAAGTTTTTGGAGAACAGCCGCAAAGACTGCGATAACCATCGAAACAAAAGGAACAACCAATCCGACAAAGAGAACTCCTGGTGCGTCGTCTACTTCCGCAAAGATATAGAAGAGCGGCCAAACTAGCACATGCAAAATACTGATTGTGATTGCACAGTATTTGATTTTCTTTAAAGCTTTTACAGATAAATCGGAGAAAGCTTTATTTTTGTCAATATAGCGTAAGAGTTTGAAAGCCTGATACAAAGCAAAGTAAAAAGGTATCGCCGATGCATCATAAGCGATGAAAACGAGATATTTTATTAAAGCAAACTCTGGAAGCAATTTTGCTGCAAGATTCGCCATCTCAGGCACCAAAAAGATGCACAGAGCAAGAACTGGGACTCCTAAAAGAATAACAGCTATTTTTAAAAACAACGTTGTTACCTTTTCCATAAAAAGCACCTCACTTATTTATTCTGATTTTGATTTTAATATGCATTTTATCGTTTTACAATAAATTTTTATTAATTTGAATAAAATTTTCATTGTAGGTTTTTGTTTTAAGCAAAAATAAAAAGGGGGCATTCGCGATTAATCAGTAAGAAAAGACCTGACATTATATATCAGGTCTTTTTCATGTCTTATTCTATACCAACTGCATCATAAGCCTTCGTTACAGCTTGTACTTCTTTAGAGTTTTTACCATATAAATCTTCTGCAGCTTGAAGTGCAGCTTGGCGCATCATTTTAAAATTAGATTTTACAGTTAAATATTTTGTAAGGGCACGATAGTAAATGTTTTCTGTAGCTTTGCGGCCAACGCCATTTACTTCCACACCATAATGCCAGCCACCTTCAGACACTAAATATGCTGCTTTATTATTGATACTACTGTTAATATGAACACCGCCATTATCATATGGACCAGGATAAAATTTTCTGTAATGATCTGGATAACCTAAAGTTGGTTCTAATGGGTTTGGAATAGAAGCAGGATTACTTAAGGAACGCATCGCATCTCCTGATATATCCGGTGTATAAATATCTTCTCCCGCCTCCCAATCATCACGGTCTACCATCGCACCGAAAATATCCGAAAACGATTCGTTTAATGCACCAGACTCATCTTGATACTCTAAATTTGCTGTATGTTCTGTTACAGCATGTGTTAACTCATGGGCAACAACATCTAAGCTTGCAGAAAATGGAATAAATGTTTTTCCATCTCCATCACCATACTCCATATACACACCGTTCCACCCAGCGTTATTCCAGTTTTTCCCTACGTGAACAACAGAACGTAGCTTTGCTCCTTTGTTATCATAGGAATTACGATTAAATGTTTTCTTATAATAGTCGTATACTTTTTCTGCATTTACATGTGCATCAACACCTGCTTTATCTTCAAAGAACTTGAACTTACTTTCAATTTCATAACCTGTATATCCCAGTCCTTGTGATGGTGAATCATAAAAGTATTTATACAAATTTATCCAATCAAACGTATAAACACCGTTTCCACGTTTGCCATCAAATAAATGAAATGCACCTGTTTTTTCATTTTGAACAATTTCAAATGATTGTCTGTTTCCTAAAACACCATATCCAAAACCAGTAATATGATCGACTGCATTATATTTATTGATCACATTTCCATTTGTTGCATCAATAAAATAATGCCAGTAGCCTGGTGCTGGTTTTGAAACAGATGCTTTTACAAGATAGGAAAGATAATATTGTCCATCTTTTTCATATACGTATAAATCTTTCTTAATACCATCATAGTTATCTACTTTTCCAATCTCTTTCTCAATACCAGCTTTCGCAATATTTACAGCCTCATCTTCTGAAATACTTGCAGTTGATGGGATATTTTTATTTTCTAAATTCGGGATAACTTGTCCAAAAAATGCTTTCACATTATTATTTTTATCAAGTGCTACTGTTTGATCAGAGCCATATACAGGAACACCATTATATTTTTCAATAAGCTTCATATGCGTTGTTTCTGCTTCTGCATCTTTTTCTTCTCTAACGATTTCAAAATGTTTCTCCATATTTCCTGCTAATTTAAACATGTCTTTCTTACTCTTTAAATACTCGAACACAGTTTCTTTTTTATCTAGACCTTCTGGTGCTTTCCACTCTTCCCCAATATAAGATGGTGTCTGAAATTCTTGGTTGTATTGAATTTTTTGCTCTGCTGCATATGTACGTGACGTGCCTAATGTCGCAAATGCCCCTAAAGACATAGATAAAGCTAATGTTAAAGATAAAACCTTCTTTTTCAAAAATACCACTCCCCATCCCTATTTTTTGACACATCTCTATGTTTTTTAACACTTTTATATAATTCTAGTGATAATAGTACACAACCTCCTATCTGAAATTGTAGAAAATTTAGACAGAAAATTCGGGGTATTTAATTATAAAATTCATACAATTTAGACGTAAAATTCATGAAAAAAAGAGCCGCGCTATCTGTAGACAGTAAACGTAAACTAAGATATCCGTTACAATTAAATCTGAGGATTCATTTTCTTTGAAAGAGAACTTTTTCAGATCCAGTTAATGATGAAGTAAGACAATGGAAAGATTTCTTGTTTTTATATAAGGGGTCACTATACATTGCTATCAAGCTAAGAAAAGAAAATGCCCCAAAACAAAAAAATGAGCTTTTTTGTTACAAATTAGTACAAAATTTCATCCTGGGGGTACTATAAAATTTTAGCTTGATGGGCATGGGGCGTAACCCCACATCCATCAACTTAAGGATTTAGACTATTTTTGATGTTAAAAGCACGTTACTATTCTCTTATGTTAATGAGAAAGGGCGACGTGCTTTTTATGAATATGAACCAAAAAGGTTCTGGTGCAAAAATCATTTGATAGAGACATAGAAACCTACATAGTCTGTTCAATGGCAGATTATGATGCAATTCCAAACAATTTATGTATGAACCTAACTTCATTTTGGGCAGACTTCACCTGTGGGTGAAGTTGTCCTTTTTTCATCATATGCATGGTTTCAACGCCACTCAATATAGAAGTGGCTGTTTCATATGACTTGAATCCTAACATAGAACGCACACGTTTCTTAATGAAACGGTGATCCTGTTCCAATATATTATTGAGATATTTAACTTGCCTTATTTGTATGCCTTCAGGCATACGTTTCTCTTCTTTTAATTCTTGAATTGCTACAGGATAGGCTGGGTTCTTGTCTACTGTTATAACGCGAGGTTTACAAATATGAGAAGCAGCCAAGGCCTTCTTGAAAAAGCGCTTGGCTGCTTGTTTATCTCTTGATTCACTGAGATAAAAATCAATGGTATTTCCTTCTGAATCGACTGCGCGATATAAATACAGCCATTGACCTTTTACTTTCACATACGTTTCATCGACTCTCCAGGAATCATTTGTTGTCTTAAGATGACTTCGTACTCTTTCATCTAATTCAGGCCCATATTGATGCACCCAACGCATAATGGTGGTGTGAGCAATAGACAAACCTCGTTCCTCCATCATTTCCACCAAATCACGAAAACTTAGGTTGTACCGTAGGTACCATCTTACCGTTAATAAGATAATATCAGGTTGGGAGTGCTTCCACTTAAACAAATTTTCCTTTTTCATACCGATCACACACCTTTTTTAGAGTAATAGTATCAGTATGTCCAAGATTTAGAGATTATTTGCAATTTCCCTGAAGTTTTTGCACCAGAACCATGTGTTTGAATATAAATCCAATAAAAAAAATCAATTCCATAAATGAAATTGATTTTTTTGTATAAAGATAATAAAGATGCCTACATATAAGAACAGCCTGGAGGATTAGCTGTTTTGGCCAATACATATAAACAAAAAATCCTCTCATCCAAAGTGAGGGGTAAATGTATTTAGCATCATTTTTAAATGTATTTTTGATTCCGAAATTCCTTAGGAAGAGTTCAAGTATTGTAAGGATGTGTTTAACATTTATTTTTGTATATTAAAATTCAATTTGAATTGAGCCTGTGTCATAATTGCCAAGGATGATAACCGTGGGGGGTAACTTGAGGCATACACTCTAAAGGTACGTAAAGTGCATCGACACCGACTATATACCAATCACAAGTAAATCCGTCATAAGTTGCAAGTTCGCCGCCGGGGGTTAATCGGTTAAATCGTGTAATATGAATGACAGGAGCTCCTTCCGTGTGGCCCGAACTATCCACCCAACCAAGTAATTGTCCAGCTTTGATTTGGTGCCCAATCCTTAGCGGTACAAACCGAGGGGGACTAAGTTGAGAAATAAAGGGAGCTGGTGTTATATGAGCATATTCGGTGAAGTACCCATCACTACCTCTGAGCACAACATTATTAGCTTTCATAGGGCAGTCCGAAGTGTCACAATGGGGTCTGACTCGTCTTATATCAGCAACTACGCCCGATTCCATGGCAAAAACAGGTGTTCCAGATGGATCAACAAAATTTAAGTCCTTCGCACCCTCATGGTTAGGTCCACAAGGGTAAGAGACAACGACCCTTGAAGACGTATTAAATGGATGTCTACAATATATTTTCAAATGTTCATCTCTCCTTTATATTTAATATAAATTATGAGATTATCCAAATTAGGTGTTTGTCCATATAAATTCATCTCCTTGATTTTTGTATTCGTATACATTATTTTCCCCCTAAATTAATTTGAACGCAAAAAAGCCCCTGAGATTATTAGATAGATTCTAAAAACCCCAAAGACTTAAAGTTATTCATTTCATAAAAAAATATAATAAAGTTTTATGTAACTACATTTTATCAAAATTTGAAAGTAACTACCAATAACCTTTAAATAGAATTCTCCCTATCGCCAAACACTAATTGTGCCGGTTCCACTTGCGTTTCCCCCATGAAATTTTGAATGATCAAAGAGTCTAAGTCGGTGGCTACCTACAGGTACATAAAACCGTTTATTGGTGACTTGTTTTTCACCGTACAAAGTGCCGGATTGTTTTACCCGACCATTCACATCCGTAATTGTCCAGTGAACAATGCTATCACCATATGGTCGTACGTAAATACCTACTTGTGTACCCTGTGGCACCCACACAAAACGAGAAGATGCTGTATCATCCCAGTCATCCAATGTCAATACAACACTTTTCTTATCAAGCATGGTTGCCGCATTAGCCTTTGATGCTTGAGGTACGAAAATGAACGCGGAAGCTAATATTATAACAGTCCCAATTGTAGCTAGTAATTTCTTCAGCTTTCTCATAAAATCCCACCTTATTCGTAATGTAATTTAATTATCACATTATGGATAAGGTGGAATCATCCGTTTTTTCTCGACACTTTTTTCAAAGGATATCTGGCTTAATTCATCCCATAAATTGGGTGGCAGACGAGTTTTGTTATACAAAAATGGAAATAATCTATTATCACTTAACAACCACCACATACCATCAAACAAATGAGAAACTGTATCCATAAAACAAAAAAAACGCCATCCTTTCTGTATCAAATATGTATTTCAGTCCGAATCGAAAACATTTGTTTGGATGAGAGTGCAATAAAAAAATCAATTCCATAAATGAAATTGATTTAACAATCTATTCTCCCCTTTTATTAAATTTGTTCGATTCAGAAGGAAAATAGTCCATAATCGTCTCTTCAAAATGCTCGAATTTAAAATACATTATTTCCTATTTTTTAACAAAAGCCATTAAAACGACTACTGGATCAACATTATTTTCATCTGGACATATACATTTAGCCCCAATCATAAAGTAAGTTTTCCACCATGATAACAAAAGTAAGTTTCTGCTTTAAGATTTTTAATCCTCCTTAAAGACTGTTGCGCTTTTTCAATATCTAAACAAAAACGTGGATTAGCAATGATCAATTCATGATCTTCATTAACAGCTGCATCACCTGTAATTACACTTTTTAAACTTGGAAAATATAATGAAATATGTCCTGAAGTATGTCCTGGTGTTGCTATTACTCTACATTGGTTATCTAAAATCATATCACCATCATGTACCGTTTCGTCAATTGAAACATGCTTCAAATTCTTTAATTGTTGTATAAACCATTTATCAAATTCGATTTCTTTATTTGGCATATTCTCTAGCATTTCTTCAGCTTGAACCACTCTCTCTGACTTCATTTCACCACCAATGTATTTTGACTCACTTTCACTAGCTATAATATTAATCCAAGGATACTTTTCTTTGAAATCATATAGGGAACCGATATGATCATCATCATAGTGAGTAATAATGATATTTTTTAAATTTCTCACTTCATATCCATTTTTTAAAATTTCATTTTCAATTAAAGGTAAGAAATTTGTATACCCTGTATCGACCAAAGTTAGTTCATTTTTCAATATAATTAAGCTTGGATAAATGTGATTTTTTTGTCCATTAAATTCAAATTCAATTGGTAGCTCTATTATCCTCATTTTCTTCCTCCATTACTACACGTTTGTGAAACATGAATAGTCGTTTAATTCTGAGGCCCTAAATACACATAACACCGCCTGAAACATACAAACGGTGTTAAAATAGTTGTTTATTATTCACTTACTTGCAATTATTCATCACAGAAATAATACCAATAATGTCGTTTAAAAACTAAATAAATTTATAATAAATAACCGTTGCATCTAATTCACCATTCGGAGAAATTGCATACCTCGGTATTTTGCCGGATTCTTGATAATCTAATGACTTGTACAATCTATTGGAAGGATCTCCTTCTCTAGTATCTAATACTAAAAGAGACCTGCTTTCTTGTTTTGCTCTTTCTTCTGCTTTTTGCATAAGTGAGCGTCCAATACCGTTATGTCTAAAGTTTGGATGAGTCATTAACTTGCAAATTTCAGCTCTGTGGCTTCCATTTGGCTTTGTAATTAAATGCAATTGAACACTGCCCGCCACTTTATTGTTTATTTTGGCAATAAACAATATCACCTCTGGTGCTAAGACAGTTTGCCAATACTTTGTCGCTTCTTCTTGTTCCAGTGGAGGTAAAAAACCTATTGACGCTCCATCATCTACTACGGTTTTCAAAAGTTCAGAAAGCTCTTCAATATCTTCATCAAGTAGTTTAATCTCTTTTAATTCTAGATTTTGCATTGCTTTTCCCCCTTTTGTTCACTCAATATATAATAGTATATTATCACTAATTGAAGGAGCATAATATTAAACAACTTTATTTTCATTAAACATCAGTTGTTATTTTTTCGTTTACTTTTTGCTTTAAATAATTATATTGTTTGTCATTTGTATCTGCAAAAGCTTCTTCTCTATTAGAAGGAACATCCATATATTCGATAGCACTAGGAAATTGGCTTTCTGTAAAATCATAACGTTGTCCATTGATGTCATTATAAAAGTACCATCCCTCTTCAAGTTCTGTTTTTAATATTTCTCCTCCATACAAATCATTTATCACTAGTGCTGTTACACCACATTGCCCCTTTGCAGGATTGTTTAAAGTCCACTTAGAACTTGATTCTATCGACCAAGATTGAAGTAAAATATTTTTTATGTTTTCCCCTTCGAAAAATAACATTTCCCCATCTCCTATATTAAATATTTATCATTTTCCGACAGAAGACTCCCACCTCAAAAATGCGAAGGTGTGAAACACCAATTTTAGGTGAGAGATGAATGTCGGTGGGCGTAAGCCTACATTTCTTAGTATACTATAGGCATCATGCAAAAAAGTGAGGTGCAACCTGTTCTGTTAGATTGATAGGCATGGGGCTTTGCCTCTTTCCTTATATTTCTTACTTCCGAATCTGTCCATTCCCACGAATCACATATTTTGTAGAAGTCAATGCAGACAGACCCATCGGTCCCCTTACGTGCAGCTTTTGCGTGCTAATGCCGATTTCCGCGCCGAAGCCAAATTCAAAGCCGTCAGTAAAGCGGGTCGAAGCATTATGGTAGAGTGCCGCGGCATCGACGGACGTGAAAAACTTGCTGACGTTTTCCTCGTTCTCTGTAATGATCGCTTCGGAATGCATGGATCCATAAGTATTGATGTGGTCAATCGCTTCTTCAACAGAGGAAACCATTTTGACTGCCAGCGTGAGAGACAAAAATTCTGTTCCCCAGTCTTCTGCTGAAGCGGGTACAATAGCAGAATCAATTGCCAATACTTTCTTATCTCCACGCAGCCCCACTCCTCTTTCCTTCAAGAAAGAAAACAGCTCGGTACCGAATCTCTGCGCCCAATTTTCATGAAGTATAATTGTTTCAGTTGCATTACATACAGATGGACGCTGTGTTTTGGCGTTTACAATAATATCGAATGCCATTTGTTTATCCGCTGTTTCATCAATGAAAATGTGACAATTTCCCGCCCCTGTTTCCAATACGGGAACAGACGCTTCTCTCACTACAGAATCTATCAACTGCTTGCCACCTCTTGGGATAAGAACATCCAAGTACTCGTTCAATGTAAACAGCTGCTTTGCGCTATCTCGTGACGTGTCTTCAATAAGCTGTACACTTTCTGGAGGCAAGCTCGTTTGTTTGAGCGCTCTGTGAATGACAGCGACGATGGCTTTGTTAGAATAAGTAGCGGAAGAACTACCACGCAAGATCACTGCGTTGCCTGTTTTCAAACAAATTGTGGCTGCATCCACCGTCACGTTCGGCCGCGCCTCGTAAATCATCCCGACAACACCGAGTGGCACGCGCATCTCCCGAATAGACAAGCCATTCGGCCGTTCCCATGCAGTTACACATTGTCCAACAGGATCACGCAAATCAATCAACTGCCGGATACCCTCTGTCATATCAATAATTCGCTGTTCATTCAGCATGAGGCGGTCGAGGAGAGAGGCAGACATTCCTTTCGCTTTCCCTTTTTCGATATCCCGTTCGTTCTCTTTCAAAATATAGGGTGTCTCTACTATCAATTGCTCAGCAATCGCCGCAAGTGCCTTGTTTTTTTGATTAGTGGATTTAACCACAAGCTCTCCAGCAATCTTTTTCGCTTTTTTTCCCTTTGCCAACACTTCATTCATTTTCATTTCCTCCTTTTAAAGATTAAAAGTATACAATTTGAGGCGTGTTTAACCCCGTCAACTTGGCACTACCATTCGAGACTCTCCTGCATAGATATTAGTTGAATCAATCGGAGGCTTAGAGCGAGAAAAGACAAACAGCGCCTTTTAGGACGGAGGACCTTGTGTTCTTCACTTAAACGAGCCCTCTCTACTCTAAAGTGAAACCCAATTATCCCTATGAATGACTTCATAGCTATGCCTTTCGCCTCGCGCTTGAATGTCGTGGCTCTGCATACCTTTTAAATCCCGTAATTCCTCTGCACTATATCTACACTGTCCTTTTCCTATCACACGTCCTTGTTGCGTAATGACCTCCACGACTTCGCCTGCTTGAAAGAACCCTGACACACTGGTAACACCGGCAGGAAGAAGACTTTTTCCATGCTGAATGATGGCAGCGGCTGCTCCGGCATCCACTTCGATTTGTCCGCTGACAAGCGAATGTAGTGCGATCCATTGCTTGTTCATCTTGATCACTTTTTGAGGAGCATTACCGATATACGTTCCATCACCTTTCCCCTTCAAAACATCTAAAAACTTCTCCCGTCCACGTCCTGTTCCGATGAATACACTCACCCCGAGAGATAGTGCCGTCTTTGCCGCATCGATTTTCGATTTCATGCCGCCTGTTCCAAGTTTTGAGCCAGCATCTCCAGCAAGAGAGGCGATTTCTTCCGTAACTTCAGGAAGAAAGTAATATTTTTTCGCGTCCGGGTTTTTCTGGGGATTCCGGTCATACAAACCGTTCACATCCGTAAAAATCATGAGCATATCCGCCGAGATAAGCCCACTTACTAAAGCTGACAGCATGTCATTATCACCAAACGTCAGCTCCTCCAAAGAAATAGAATCGTTTTCATTGATTATAGGAAGAGCGGAGCGGTTTAGTAGCTCCACTAAAGTGGCGTAGGCATTGCTATATTGTTCTTTTCTGGAAAAATCGCTTCTCGTCAGCAAAAGTTGCGAAGTAACGATCCCATATTTGCGGAATTCCTCCGTATACGCCTGCATTAACAGACTTTGCCCGACAGCCGCGGCAGCCTGCTTCCCTTTAATTGTCACAGGTCGGCCGGGATACCCGAGAGCGGAAAAACCTGCGGCGACGGCACCAGATGTAACCAGCAAGATTTCATGTCCTTCCTGCTTCAGTCGCGCTAAGGCGGCAACGTGATCTGAAAGCTGTTCTTCAGAGATGCCTCCATGATTAGCTGCCAAGGAACTGCTTCCGATTTTTACGACAATTCGTTGTTTTTTCACTTTTGTACCCCCTAGTCTAAAATCAAAGTTTTTTGTAAATTGTGCTTCTTCTTTTTTCAAATGAAAACAAACTATGCTTCTATAGCATGCAATTTGCAGCAAAGAACCCCTTCACCAATGATGCCTATCTAGCATAAAGAGCAAAATAAAAATGACCGCTCCGCCCTTAAAAAAAGGACGAAACGGTCATTGTTCCGCGGTACCACCTTCATTGATATAAATATATATCCGCTTGGCGCCTGTAACGCAGGCATACGCCTAAACTTTCGTTTAAGACTCAGGGATAGGTTCGATACTTTCTACACGAGGAATCTTTCAGCCAGCGAATTCCACTCTCTTGCGCAAGAAGACATATGTACTAGTTCCCTTCAACGATTTTCAATTTAATTTTTATACATTATGCGATATAATGCATTTTTGTGTCAAGAGATATTTTAGAAAATTAAGAAGGCGACAAATTTTAAGCATTGAATTATGTACACACTGTATTAACATCACTATATCTAGAAAACGTTAATATAACTATACTTTATCTCTCATGCATAAACATAAAGTTTTCTGAACAAACATCTCTTAGCGTACAACAAAAGGAGAAATTCGTATCTAAACATACAAATTCCCTATTCATTATGCTATTGATAATGCTACGTTTCTATTCTCCAAAATGATTTAAAATGCTTTTGAGTAGTATATAACAAAAATATTAAATTATAGAGAATGTACTTGTTTAATGCAGAATAAGAGTAATTTCTAGATATTTTTGTATTGCAAAAATAGTGTACTCTCTTAAAATGTGTTTTTATACGAATCTCGATATAGTTTATAATGTTTATTTCAACTGTATGGGATATCAATATTTTTTCAGAATAATAATTTCAAGCCGATAAAATTTATAATAAAAGGAGCAAAAGCGAGTTATTATGAACAAACAAATAGGATTCATCGGATGCGGAAACATGGGTATCGCTATGATAGGTGGGATGATTAGCAAAAATATAGTTCCTTCGGATAAAATAATTTGTTCAGATTTAAATGTCATTAATTTAAAAAATGCTAGTGAAAAATATGACATAACTACAACTACTGACAACAATGAAGTAGCTAAAAATGCTGATATTTTAATTTTATCAATCAAACCAGACCTATACTCATCAGTAATTAACCAAATAAAAGAGCAGATAAAAAACGATGTAATAGTCGTAACTATTGCTGCAGGAAAAAGTATTAAGAGTACTGAGAATGCTTTCGGTAGAAAGTTAAAGATTGTAAGAGTAATGCCTAATACACCTGCTCTTGTTGGAGAAGGAATGTCTGCGTTATGTTCTAATGAAATGGTTACAGAAAAAGATTTAGAAGATATACTAAATATATTTAATAGTTTTGGTCAAACAGAGATAGTAAATGAAAAATTAATGGATGTTGTAACATCTGTAAGTGGTTCTTCTCCAGCATATGTATATATGTTTATAGAAGCCATGGCGGATGCTGCTGTACTAGATAGTATGCCAAGGGCTCAAGCATATAAATTCGCAGCTCAAGCTGTATTAGGTTCTGCAAAAATGGTACTGGAAACAGGAATACATCCAGGCGCATTGAAAGATATGGTTTGTTCTCCAGGTGGAACGACAATAGAAGCTGTAGCAACATTAGAGGAAAAAGGCTTAAGAACTGCCATCATTTCAGCTATGAAACGTTGTACTCAAAAATCTGTTGAATTATCCAGTCTAACTAAAGATTGACACTCCCCCCCTAAGGGGGGCAAGCTGGCTAAAGCCAGTGGGATTCTTGCTATCAAAGGCGAAGTCCATTTCTGGTATCGCTAACGTGCAAGATTGCGGTGTGCCATCACCACCCTCACGACAGACCCTATAGGTTCGTGAGCCATAGTACTATGACCATACCGTACAGCTAGTTGCGTATTCAAATGTTTTAGCGTCTTGTTCTTGACGACACATATCATTTTACCGATAGCGTGAGTTAGTCTATCAAACCTCATACGCTATTTTGTTTTCAAGGAACACATAGGCGTTTTAAAGACTTGTTCTTATCTATAGTTGAAGTATACCTAAAAAACAAGTGTTTTTCTATGAAAAAGCGATACTTTCATCCCATGCCTAAAGGCGGACTAAAGTCCCGCATGGGCTTTCCCGTATCGCGAAATTTGTAATTAGTATAGATTTTGCTAAATTCCAAGATGACAAACAGACATTTGTTTATCTTGATCGAATCTTTCAAGAAACTAATCAAGTTGGCGAATTAACACAAACAACTTTTTCGTTAGAGAAGGATACATTAAAACCAGGTGTACATACAATTACCACGTATTTTAATGGGACTACGAAGGATAAACATCTTCAAATTTAATCCCAACAAGCATATGTTTCATCATTATAAGGTATTGTGGAATATCATTAACTGTGAAAGAACAAACTTCCTGTTTAGTTTTATTTACTACCAAAATATCAAAACTAATTGCTAAAACGTCTGTAAGATAGTCCTTGTCTTGAGTATCTATAGCAACTAAAATATCATAAGTATATTTTGGAAAACTATTCCCAGTATTATACCAAAAAATCCATGGTTCAGCGTCTTGCTTATTTAAATTAATAAACATGTTAGTAATAGCATTGGTCACCTGACTCATAATATCTTGATTTATACTTTCTCCCCAACGATTGCTCCCTGTGACGAATTCAAAAAGTTTATATCACGATTTGATTCTACCACGTTGACTAGAGTGCGAGGATCACTGAAATCATTAAAGTCTATAGCCAATTCTTCAAAGAATTTCTTTAATTTAAGAACTTGTCCCAAATGTTCTTGTTTTACAGCAAACACATCATGAAAGTGATTATTCCCCAATTTTCAACATTCACTTCTATTACAATACAATCGGTTAAAAATAAATAAAGTTATTTTAAATCCACAAATGATTGGTTCGATTAATTATCTTCCTTTAAACAATGGTTGAGTCTTTTCTAAAAATGATTTAGTTCCTTCTCGGAAGTCCTCTGTGGACGCTATCAAACCGAAATAATCTGCACCAAGAAGTGCGGACTCTTCTAAAGTTAGATTATCTCCTCGATGAATAGCTTCCCAAGTCATTTTTACTGCAATAGGAGCCTGAGAAAGAATTTCTTGGATAAGCGTTTTTACTTTTGATAGTAATTGATCAGGTTCAATATTTCTATTAATCAGTCCAATTCGATAAGCTTCATCTGCGCTTATCGTGTTTCCAGTGAGTAATAGTTCTGCAGCACGCCCCTTTCCAATGAGTCTGGGTAGTCGTGTGGTTCCTCCAAAACCGGCAACAGCTCCAATACGGACTTCAGGATGTCCTAATCGAGCATGATTCGCGCAAACACGGAGTGTACAGGATTCAGCTAGCTCAAGTCCCCCCCCTAGTGCAAAGCCGTTGATAGCAGCAACGACTACTTTTCCTAATGACTCGATTTTATTAGTAACTGTAACTGCTAAATTAGCTAAATCCCGTATTTCTAGCGGAGTAGCTTTATGGAGAAATTGAATGTCCGCACCTGCGGAAAATGCCTTTTCCCCAGCACCGGTAATAATCACTGCTTTTACACTTGAATCCATTTTAATCCTGTCCAAAATAGACGAAAGCTGTTCAAGAATATCTCGGTTTAACGCGTTCAGTGCTTCTGGTCTGTTTAGTGTAATTATTGCGATACCATTTTCCTCAGTGTAGAGGATGACATTTTTGTTAAACACCTTAATCCCCCCATTTGCCTTTTTAAAATAATTCACTACTTATTTCTATAAGGGTATGCGTCAAGTAATTCCAAAATAAGCAACCTTTTTCGTATATTTTAGAGTTACTATTTGTTTGCTTCATTTTTTCGGTGCTCTGCATCACTTGTAGAAGAACTTGTGGAGTAAAAGGCATATCTAGTTCAATGGTTGCTTCTTTCATGTAAATTCGAATGGTGGCACGTATTTTTTCTTCTACGACAGGGACATTCATAGAAATCCAATCCACACGCTCATTTTTATTCTGATCTTCAGTTTGAGGTGATAATTTTTTCAACTAATAGTAAAGCCAATGAGCAGGTAGGTTCTGTTTTTGACACCAAGCAACTTTTGATAATCCACTGTTTTTATCAAACTGTATTCAAAAGCGACATTATTATTTATCTTACAGTTAAAAATTAAAGACTTAAATTAGTAGCATGTAGTTCATTAAAATAGTCAATCCTTTTCTTTAAGAATTACAAAAATAACTATAATATATAATTCTTTTCAATAAGATTAATTTGAAATATGTACAACGTTATTCACATATTTTTTATTCTTAGTAAATATATCTTAAATAATAAAACCTAATATAATATAAAACTTTATATTAAAAGATTAAAAGATAAAACTATTATACATGCCATAAAACGTATGAAACCCCTTGAGACACAAGGAAAGTGTTCTACACGTACCGTATAAAATCATAAATTCCATTTTATTGTAACGTAATCATGCATGGTGAAGTACAATCTCAAATACCTCAAATCTACAATTTATCAGAAACATAACGCATCATTTCTACATAAATCCAGAAGCTATTTAATGCAAAAGCATGTATAACATATACATCTATTATGAGATCATGTTATGAACAGGATTTCCACAAAGAGTGAAAATCTATTCACATTTCATCAACAATTTAAAGATTTTTATAAACAAAATCCACTGAATCAACATAATTAACGGATAGATTGACGATTTTAAGTGGATATATACATGGAATCCACTTATATCGGTATTTTTCCTATATTTCTATTCACAATTGGTTTCCTTTATCCAGATATCCACGTATTTTAAATAAATCTTGATGATAATATGTAGATATAAAAACATAGTTAAGATTGAAAATTCAGAAATATGAATGTTGAGTTTGTGGATTCGCATATACAACTCTCATAACCTGTATGTAAATGTATAAATAATAGAGTGTTTTATCAATGAATGAGGAGAAAGGAATGCATTTTTTTGCTTACATAAATAAGAGAAAGAAACAAATTCAACACGAATAGCCCTCCCTTTTTGATTTTTTCAAAAAAGGAGAGCTCTATACTTACATTGCGACAAGTAGCTGATCAACAGAAGGAATTTCTTTCGTTTGCCGATAACATTCTTCTAAAGAGTGCAGAAAACGAATCAGGTCGAAGTCTTCTGGTACTACAAGTACACGAAGATCTTCTTTTGGCAATCTATCTATTTTTTCAAGGAACAGTTCTCGAATATCACTTGGAATAAATCGCTCTTTATGCCCTTTTGCTTTCAACAACTCACGTATTTCGATTTCTAATGCAATATATGCGTGGATATTCACACCTTGCTCAAAGGCATATTTTCTAAATAACGACTCTTCTTGATACTTTATGTAATTTTGATGGTACGCTGTTTCGGTTACTGGGACAGCGTATTTCGCATGAAGCAGCTTATAAGCTTGATTAAATAGCTTTTTCACATTACGTATAGAGTACATAGAGAAATGTATACCAAAATCGAATATAGCTTGTTCTTGTTTTTCTCTTGGCAGTTGATGTGTAATAAGTGGATAAATACCCTCTTTTGCAGCTGCATCCAGTACACGATATTGAGAAGATTGATTTAACAGTTTACGTAATGTATAAACAAGCTTTTTCGGATATCCTTCTTGTCGATCAATCATTTCGCGTAGGCCACGAATAACCTGACGAATTTGACGATGACAGCTATGTTTCAGGACATTAATAAACTGATTCATATCTTTGGTAAATTCACCAATATTCATTTCATTTAATTGATTCTCAATAAACTTTGTTTTACGTGCATATGTAACTCTTGGCGTAAATGGATCACGATACGCTTCGCCTTCTTCCTTTTCGCAGAGAAAATCAGGATGAACAGATACATACAGCGTTGTATACTGTTTTTTGTTCTTCTTCCCTTTTTCTAACTTGCAAATTTTAAATAAGGCAGATCCCGTACAAGAGAATGTATTTGTTAATTCACTCATGACAGAACGGATTTGGTGTGGAAACTTTTTATGTAAGAAACGATACATACCGCCAAAATGAGTTTGCTGTCCTTGTTCATCTGTTTTATAAAGAGAACGTTTTAAAGTCGTTTCTCTTTTTTGTTGCATGGCAACATCCATAAATAGCTTTTTAGCAGCTACTGACAATTCGAAAAATGCTTTTGTAAACACGACAGGGCTTATAAAAGTATAAGGGTTCGCTTTATCTGTTTCTTCATTCATGAAGTGAGTTAATGTAATTCTATGTTTTCCACCCATTTCATTTTCAATTTGGATGATGTTGTGAAGGCTTAGCTTCTTTAACGCAATATAGAATTGTGAATGATGAATATGTGCAAACGCTTCTTTATAGTTTTTGTAGTCCTCCCATAGCATGTGTATGGACACATGGGAAAGTACACCAAATGTATTACATTTTTTATGTAAGAATAGAAATACTTCTAGATCTGCATTTGTAATACCATAAAGTTTATGTTTTCGCCCATTTACTTTAGAAAAGGCATGTTTCATTTGACGTGAAAAAGATGGCTTCGCTTTTTCAACAAACTGCTCCTCATCTGCAAGCCGTTCTTCGTATGACATAGACTTTAAAATATCTTCTATATATGTATCTTTATAGCTATAGTATTTATCTTCCATAGCCTCAACAAGTTTTTGCCAAGATTTAATTGTAACTAGCACCGCAGTAGTCGGTTCTCCATTTAAGCTACGTTTGTTTTTAATCACAAATGGTTTCGCCATCTTTTTCACCTCCATTCATTCAATGTAATGTTTACCAAAATAGGATATAAAATATCATTTTTGATTATATCAAATCGAATTTTGCTGAATGGTGGCTCTTTAAGAGGAAATACGAAACGATGAAACGGCTCTGAATCCCTTGTGCCCCAAGGGATTCAAAGATTGGTAAATTTTTTTTATGACCACGATACCGCTATACCATTTTTTAATGATGAAACGAAACGAAAAATCGAATAATACGCCTAAAAGGTTGATATAATGGGATTTCTAAGACTTGAATCAAATTCTTACTACCGAGATACCGCTATAACGTTTCATATTTTATGAAACGAGTTATTTTGGATGAAAGGCATGAAAGACCTTGGTGTATAAGGATTTTCAAGGGAGTTGGCGAAATTCTTACTACCGGGATACCGCTATAAGCGTTTCATGTTTGAAACGAATTGCTACCACTATACCGCTAGAGCGTTTCATGTTTTGTGAAATGACGATTTATTAAGAAAACGCCTCAATCCCTTGATGTATAAGGGATTGAGGCGTTTTTGTTAAAGGGAGTTTCTACCGAGATACCGCTATAAGATAGTTCACATTGAAATCTATTTTTGAGTAAAAATCCTTTTATATCAAGGTTTTACCGGGTTTTTAAAATTTTTTTAGAAATGTATTTGTGAAACACAAAAAGAGCATTGTCGTTTCAAAATGGAGTTGTAAACTACCAGGATACCGCTATAAGATTTCATGCTTTATGATCATATTTTGAGTGAGGATCCTTTCATATCAAGGATTTAAAAGGTTTTTTGGGATGTATATTCTTGAAACACCAAAGGAAGGTTTACGATTCAATAGGAGTTGTATTCTGCCAAGATATCGCTAGGTGGTGTTTTGGAATCTAGTTTTAAGAGAAAGTCCTTTTTTACCAAGGGTTAACCGGTTTTATCGATTTTTGAAACGTTAAAGGAGCATTGTCGTTTCAAAATGGAGTTGCAATCTGCCAGGATACCGCTATAAGATTTCGCAGTTTGTAATCTTATTTTGAGTGAGAACCCTTTTATATTGTTGCTTTAAAATAAAGTTTAATCAAATTGATACTAATAACCTTGATAAACGATCATAGAAAAGAGCGTGTTTAAAAAAAAGATTGATCAAAACACGCTCTTAATATTTTCAGTTGGTTCATTCTTTTATAAAAAAGTTTGGTCATTTCCTATCTATGTTGCTCAACAATCGAGCTCGATTGTTGAACTTTCAAAATGAAAACGGTAACCGGTTAGCTACCAAGTATCACCAAGAAGGTGGAGGCCATTCTCCAATTAATTGCCGAATCAGTGCTACCTGTCCGGTATGATAACTGTTGTGTGCCATAAGAGTGGCTAAAAGGTCACCACGAGTCCTTTCCAATCCCGCGTCTTTCAGTTCATTTAAATCTTTTTTTGCTTCGTTTTCAGCTTCCTTTAGCCCCTTACTGAATAGAAAAAGAGTGTCACTCCACTCGGTTTTATATGACGGAGCTGTTTCATCGGGCCATGAGTCTTCGTCATGTTCTGGATGATTGGGCACCCTACCTTTAAGGTAGGCAAGATAGAAATCTTGCCAGAAAATCATATGGTTTAGAATCTGCCACACTGAATATGGACAGTTTGCGGGTTTTTCCCCAGCCATCTCCCACCGTAAACCCTCAAACACCTCCAAGGGGTCAACATGAGCATTTTCCCCATGTAACCCGTTTTCAAAGAAATAAGATGACATAAGCATTCCCTCACTTTTACAAAATTGAACAAACTTTTTTCACTCAACAAAATGACCAATTCTTTCGACCTTCCCACTGTTTCTCAGGCCTCTTGTGCTTTTTTTGTACTTTTGCCAGGCGATGAGACAGAAAAGTGGAAATTTTCTGTACTCTCCTTTATTATAACAAATATTCAACAATCTGGCCCGATTGCGGAACAAGAAAAAATCCTGCACATCAACACAGGATTTTTGATCAAACTTTTTTACAAATTATCAAACTTTGTTTTAAAGCCACATATATCAAGGATTTAAAAGATTTTTGGGGGATGTATATTCTTGAAACGCCAAAGGGAAATTCACGTTTCAAGAGGTAGGTGCAACCTACCAGGATATCACTATAAGGTGGTGTTTTGAAACTTAGTTTTGAGAGAAAGTCCTTTTATATCAAGGGTTAACCGGACTTTTAAATTTTTTTAGATATTGATTTTTGAAAGGCTATTAGGGAACTGTCGTTTCGAATTAAGAGTGTAACCTGCCAGGATACCGCTATAAGATTGTGTTTTGAATTTATAAATGAATATTTTGTTTTATAACAAGGTTTAATCAAAACATATTTAGAATTATTTGATTGAAGAGATAAAGCATCGCATCTTTTTTATAAACATCGTAACTTTGTTCAAAACTTCGCGTCTTTCTTACAAACATCGGGACTATATTATAAATTCACACATTTTGTTGTTGTTGGTTTGAACGCCCTTATCTTGATACGCTGCTTCTTGCTAAACGGCGTTCCTGGCATACTTTTTGGTTGGTTGTATCAAAAGTTAGGATTGCAATATGCGATAATCGCACATGCTTTAGCACATGTTATTACTCAGTTTACATTTGCGTATTTCTTGCTTTAGTAGCAATGAAGTAAGCCAATACTTCATGTGAAGTTTAGTTTACAATTATAGATGATCTAACCATATAATTGAACGTGATTCCCCGATTTCATCCCTAAACGTTACTCATATTTGTAAAGAGAAGTCATTTCAAAAATCAGTTCTATCAACTCACCTAAAAGTTGAGATAGACTTTCCAATATATGAATGTAAAGCCTTACAACGTGATCGTTGTAAGGTTTATTTGTTAATGTTAAGAAATTGTTAAGAAAAGGTTAAGAAGCATTTAAAATAGCTTTCCTACAATGGAAATATGAGTTTCAGGTTTTTCCCTTCCCTAATATAAATAATTGAATATCTGGATATGTGTGATGTGTTTTTAGATTTGAAATTTCAATGATTGGAGGAATTTAAACATGTCGTTTTCGCAGTTTAATATCGATGCTTTTCGATGGATTAATGATCTAGGGAAACAATATTCATCCCTAAATCCAATTATGGTTTTTGTTGCCGAATATATGTTATATGCTTTGGTCTTGGGTGTTCTTATATATTGGTTTACCCGAAACAACAAAAATAGAATGATGATTATTCAAGGTGGACTAGCATTCATTGTCGCTGAAATCATTGGAAAGATAGTTGGTCAATTTCATTCTCATTATCAGCCATTTGCAGTACTTCCAAAGGTTAATCAACTTGTTGAGCATGAAATCGATAATTCATTTCCAAGTGACCATACGATTTTATTTTTTTCTATTTGCTTTTCTATCTGGCTTGTTCGTAAAAAGGAAGGATGGTTATGGCTTATGCTTGCATTTTGTGTAGCCATCTCCCGTATTTGGGTAGGTGTTCACTACCCTATCGATGTTGTTACAGGAGCTCTTGTAGGCATTATTTCAGCCTTATTTGTGTATTGGATAGCACCAAAGCTTTCTTTCATTAAGCAATTATTGGGGATTTATGAAAGAATGGAGCAACATGTTATCCCAATGAAAAACAATTCGAAAGACTTTTGAGTATATATAGTTTTATAGAAGAATTACATAGTACCAAAACCTAAAATGAAAAAAGCGGATTACATATTAGCAATATTTAATATGTAATCCGCTTTTTTTTAATGAAACAGTAATGGCAAACTACCTGGATACCGCTATAAGATTTCATGATTGTTGTACATGAAATGCCTGTTAAGGCGTAGAAATCGGAAGTTCCTACAAAAGTAGCACAAATAGAACAATGTGAAATGTGACCAAGATATCGCTATAGGGTTTCGTGTTTCTCTGCCATAGTGTAAGATAGTAATTTTACAAATGAAATCTGTCTTATATAATGAAATATAGAGATTGTTTTCGGTATATGCGTTTGAAACAATAAGAAAACTATTGATGTCAAAGATATTATAAAACTGATTGTTCTGATAATATTTCATTTTTGCGTATACTGCCAGGATACGGCTATACCATTTCATATTATGAATGTAGTTTGTTTTAAGGAGGTTGATATAGAGTATGGACAAAATACTTCAACTGTTTAGAGATGCACTCGTGTTATCTGCACCTATATATCAAGGGAATCAGCAGCTGTGGTCTAAATGGAATAAATATTATCAAGAAGTGGAAGCAAATCATGACAAGATTGTTACTTCAGCCAATGTTTCCCCTTCCTTCTCTGCCCTCGTTTCTTGGCTCGGCCAGCAACAGGAACAAGGTATATCTTTATTACAAATTTATGCGAACCTTGAAACATATAAGGTTGAAATCGAGCGTACGATAGGAAAAATTATTGAACAAGAGTTCGAGTATGAAACTGTAATAGAGAAACAGAGTTCTGTAATAAACGAACCAAGTTTAAATGTTGATGTACCACACGATGAATACTTCGAAGTGAATAATTCGGCTGTGTATTATCAACTGCGAGATGGAATCGCAAAGAACAACTTTGAAGAAGATGAAGCAACAAAGTTGAAGGTATATCCAATAGAAGCGAAAAATGCAAACGGTGTAGCACAACTTTCCTCACATAAAGATGAAGATTTAAGGCTCATCAATAGGGATGAGGCATCACGATGGAGCACACTTGTGGATGGTGTCATTAGTAATATGGATGACTTAACAGCAGACTGTTTAGACGCCATTACCATTCAATGGTTAAACCAAGCCCAGTCTCCTGATGAGTTTATTGATTTCTCATATGAACAAGTGCTAGATATGTGTAATATTCCCAAAGCAACTGCCAATGGTATTGAATACTTTCGTGCGGAAGATAAAATAAAGATTGCAAAGCGTATTGCAGCATTAGCAAGTATCTTTATTTATCTAAATGATGATAATGAGGTAGTTGTATTAAACGATCGTGCTGAGCCAGGTGAACGCTTTGAAGTGAAGCGTGAAGTAATTAAAAGACTATTTGTTTTAGATTCCGTTGTTCTTTGGAGAGACAAAAATACGAATGAATATATGGGGATTGAATCTTGCAGAATAAAGCCAGGAAGCTTCTTATCAAGTTACTTATATGGTTCAAGTAGCACGACTGCATTACTGTCAAAAAAAGCACTTGAGTATAATAGCTACAGACATAAATACCACAAGAGACTCATCCGTTATCTCACCTGGCAATGGAGAATTCGCCAAAGATATAGTAATTTACAAAGACCGTATTCTATTGGCGGAGATAAGGGACTATTAGCAGTTATGGGAATCGATCAAAATGGACGTTCAAATCGTATTCGAGAACAATTAGAAACGGTTCTAATGGATTTAGAAAAAGAAAAAGTGATTTCACATTGGGCTTATAGCGAGGAAATTGATGAATCTATTTTAGGGAAAAGAAACTGGTTTAAAAATTATTACTTAAAATTAGGGATTATCATTTTACCACCAGAAGAATTAATGAATAATACAGAAAATCTTGTAAAGAAAAAATCAGCTGATGTACTTGAAGTACCTAAAGTACCTGAAAAAGAACAAACATCTTATAGTGCAGATGAATTGGAGCAGATGATACGTGAAAAAATCATGTACACACATACAAAGAAACATGTCACTATGCGTGAAATTGCAGATGAAATAGGACTATCCCCTGCTACTTTATCAAGATTCTGTAATCAAAAGATGAAACGACTATCCAAAAACGTGAAAGAAAAATTAACAAAATGGTATGAGAGACAGAAAATCATTGAAACGATGTAAGAAATAGCTGTATCACATCAATAAGAAAAAGCAGGAATGACACTTATTCAGATAAGTGATTCCCCTGCTAGTTGTATTTTCATGAAGTTACCATTGCTTATTAAACAAGCAAGGCCCGATTGGCCCTGCTTGTTATTTGACTATTACTTTTCCATTCATTCCTTTCAGGAAATGGTACCGACATATCAGTTCATGTGTACCGGAATTTTTAGGATTCACGGTAATGGTTTTTTCTTTTCCCGGCTGGACTACGGCGTCAATTCTGAGCTTTTCCACTGTGAAGGTGTGATCTTTCTTACCTTGGTTTTTCAATATCAACGTTGTCGTTCTTCCAATCGGAATAGTAATGACGTTCGGATTAAAGTAATCATCGTTCAACTCGACCTCAATCACTTTCACTGACTCAATAGGCTGTGTTACGACACCGGATTCGGCAAATACACTGAGTGAGCCTGGAGTTGTCACAACCACAATCATCGTAAGCAAAACGACCAGTCCAGTTAACCACTTTTTCACAGACATTCGCAATCATTCCTTTCTTAAGCACTATTGTTTTCCAATTCATAACATATTATCACTTTGAACTACTCACCACTATAGTATGTGTAAGACTCCGACTTACCGATACCTGAGGGCGGAACCTGCACCCCTCCGGTGATATGCCGGGCTCCACGATCGTCTAGCCATTTAGCCGCCTCGCGGACTTTCTCCGGGTGTAGGTTTCGAATAAAGTTTGATTAAAAATACCTCATAAACCCTTAATTTATGATAAATAAAAAGAAACCATTTGTAGCTTTGAAATAAAGTTTAATTTTAAATGTTGATGGAAGCTCGATTTAGCAATACATAAAAGGAACCCTTTTTTGAACAAAGATTGGTCAAAATGGTTTCTTTAGCTATAAGGACTTATTTAGTTTTTATAAAAAAGATGGATCAAAACTCATGGACATATCTATTACAAAAGTTTACTTACTTGTACTAAAATTAAACTAGTCTTCAAACCAAAATAACACTTCAATGGGTGCTTTTAAAACTTTTGCAATATCGTAAGCCAATTTTAATGAAGGGTTATATTTTCCGTTTTCGAGATTACCAATTGTTTCTCTTCTAACTCCAACCTTATTAGCTAAATCTTCTTGGGACATATTTAACTTTACCCTATATTCTTTCATCCGAGTAATCAGCGTCATCCTGCATCCCTTTCTTTTCTCTACGTTCAAATATTTCTAAATTAATTAGAAAAGTTCCTAACGGTATTAAAGTTGAAAGTGCAACAAATAAACGAATTACATGTACATTTTCAAAAATAGAAACACTTAAGAGTAGTATACTACCAGATACTAGTGTTACAAAAAATGCCCTTGTAGCGGCCATGCGAATATGCAGTATAAAAAGCTCATCTGGTATAACTTTTGTGTATAAAAAGAAGAAAAAGAAAAGGAAATAATAGTAAGGAGAAAACGAATTTTCACTTAAAAATGAGAAAGGTGCCAAAAACCAATAAACCCTAAGTAAGATAATTTGTTCTTCATATAAGATCTCCTTTGTGATATATTTCGCTCTTTATGTGATAAATATATCACATAAAGAGCGAAATAAAAAGGAATTGAAACGGTGCAACTTTTTTGTAAACAGTTAATCTTTTTTCAAAACGGTACGCCTTTCTTATAAACGGTACATCTTTATTTAAAACCGACAATTTTATGAAATAAAAAGAAGCCATTTCAGATTAACGGGTTCCCTTTTGAGGTGCAAACATTGCAAATCACATCACATTTTTTGTCACTAATATCAATGCAATTCTCAATGGAATTCTCTAATTAAATAACAATAATAAACGCAGAGAAGGGATAGCTTAATCGCTATCCCTTCATCTTAATTTCACTATCTAATCCCATTGGTTGAAGAAAGTTGTTGTCTGTTTTTATTGAGTGTCTTCGTCGCTTTTGTACTCCAAAATATCACCTGGTTGACAATCCAAAGTCTTACATATCGCTTCTAATGTTGAAAAACGAACCGCTTTTGCTTTCCCATTTTTCAGAATGGAAAGATTCGCCATCGTAATCCCAACCCTCTCCGAAAGCTCCGTTACGCTCATTTTTCGTTTTGCTAACATCACATCAATATTAATAATAATTGCCATATCCTCCACCTCAGACCGTTAAATCATTTTCTGATTTTATATTAATAGCTTCTTGTAAAAGTCTTTGGAGAACAGCAGCAAAAACGGCGATCACCATAGAGGCGAAAATAATGACCAATCCAATTGGTATGATACTTGGAGGGTCAACTTTTTCCGCCATGAGATAGTAGAGTGGCATACCTAGCAAGTACAAGGTACTGATCGTGATGGCACAGTATTTTATATTCTTTAAAGCCTTTACCGATAATTCCGAGAACGCTTGGTTCTTATCAATATAGCTTAAAAGTTTAAAAGCTTGATACAGAGCAAAGTAAAAAGGTATCGCTGCCGTGTACATATCGATTAAAACGAGAGATTTCATATAAGCAATATCTGGATACAATTCTCCAGCAAAATTTCCGAACTTAGGCACCAAAAATATGCACAATGCAAGAACTGGGATTCCTATAAAAATAACAGCTAGCTTTAAAAAGAGTGTCGTAACTGGTTTCATAAAAAGCACCTCGCTTATTTAATGACAACATGATTTTATCATGTATTTTATCGTTTTGCAATAAATTTGTATTGTTTTTTATTATATTATTATTGTTATTGATATAGCTTTAAAATAAAGTTTGATCAAAATTAGGCTATAAAATTTTGATTTATCAACACTTCTAATATTTGTTTTTGAAAAAAGATTGATTAAAACCATAGATTGGCTACATTTCAGAACACGTATTTTATAATAAAGTTCGATCAAAAATGTGCTAGAAACAAAAGTAAGGCGTGTAATTTGGTTCTTGAAACCCTTGAGAGAGTAAGGTAGAATTAAGATGCAGTAGAAATGAAAAGACCTCGTTTAGAGGATTAAAAAAAAGAAGCTGATCATCTACATATAGTAGGTAATCAGCTTCTTTTTGTTGTGCAATAGACTTTTTCAGTGCCCTCTGTAGCTTTTGAATTAAGTTTGATAAAAAGTATGTGATAACATATTTCATCGCAACTTTTTTATAAACGTCGCGACTTTGTTCTAAACATCGCAACTTTTTTAGAAACATCGTGACTTTATTTCAAAGCTACAGGTTTAAGTATAACTATCTATTTGTTCTATAATAAATCATATGATTAAGTAAATCTATTCCTCCACAATATGGCCCTATTGTTGAACAAGGGAATACTCTACAAAAAAGATCTTTTATTAATCTTTATTATAAATAATCAGACTTTTTTATAAATTATCGAACTTTATTTTAAGTCACAGGAACAAAATTGAATAACTTTATTATCTCTACACAACATAGCTTTTTCTTATTTCGTATCATCTTTAATAAATTTCGTTAAACTGTCTTTGATTTCTTCACTTTCTGGGGTAAGCTCTGCTGTTTTCCGTTTACGAATGCGGCTCTCTTTCTCTTCTATTGTGTTTGAACGAGAACTTGTTAGCGTATCCTCATTATTTTCAGTTTGCTCTTGTGCTGCTGCGTTCATTTGTGTTAACCATTGCAAAGTAAGATTTGCAGTGGTATTTTTCCCTTGTATTTCTGCCTTTCGTTGCAGTTCTTGCTCTTGCGGTACAATTGGGACAGTAGAAGTATACGCAGGTTCTCTATACTGTGGCGTATGTTTCTCCATTCTCTTTTCTTCTACAGGTTCTGCTCTTTTCTTTATTACAAATTCAGTCTGAACAGGTATTCTTTCAGAACGCCTTGTTATAAGAGTATCTGAAGTAAAAGTACTTTCATCTTGTGAAGCAGTTATAACAGTTGTAGAAGAAATCAGTCCCTCTGTTTCGAATATAGGAGCTGGTTTCTTTTGTTTTTCTCTATTCATTTGCAACATTTCAGTTTCAGGCGTATCAACTTCAGTTTCATTGTTACTGTAAGAATCATAAGTATTAGAATTTAAAGTTTGTAACCAACTCTTAACCCCATTTGAAGTAGCTGTAGTGATATTTACGTCTTCGCTTACCTGCGCATCACTATCAATCTCTGTATCTTTTACATAGTCTTGATATGGAATTTCATGATTCAGTGATTCAGCATGGATTTTTAGCCAATACTGAGCTGCCTCTTCATTAACTTGTATCTTTGCTGTTGTAAATTGATCTTTAGGAACAAAGTTTGCATTTACTTGAACACCAGGCTTAGGTGCATTATCTTTTACGATTTTCGCAGCGCACTGGAATGCTTTTTGAATTATGATATCATTTTCAGAAAGAATGGGTACTTCTTTTTTTGAGTAAGAGTAAGAAGTTTTACGAGTACTCTGCGTTTTTGTTTCAGCCGTTACCATATCAACCTCTTGATCACCTTCGCGTGCTTCATAAATGGTTTTGGTACCCATTAATTTACTAAATAGTGTCGCATCTTCTGATGTAACATCGCCATAAACAAGTTTGTTACGAAACGTACCTAAAAGGGTATCCATAAATCTAGGTCCATGCTCAATTGCTAATTGACTTACTGTTTGAGCGATTACAATGAGCGGTGTCTTATATTTACGCGATTGGGCAGGAAAGCTTCTAAAAGCTTTATAAATGTAATCTGCAAACTCATCCACAATTACCGGATGGTAAGATGACACGTTAGGTTTACGCCGGAATGTTGCATTTTGTACTGCATATAAACATAACTTTCCAAATACATCAGATAGATCAGAGAGTTCCCCTTTTGCTGTGTTAATTAATAAAACACCGCCAAACTCGAAGTGCTTCTCAAAATCGAAGGTCGAAGGACCACATAACACACGGCGAAGTAAGGGCTGTGCAGAAATGTCATTTAGTGTATTCCGTAATCCGCGCACGAATGTTTCTTGTTTATCAATAATTTTTGGCTGACCATAGTATTTTCCCTCAGTGTGATAAACGATTTCTCCCCCACCACGCCTACCAGAAATCTCAGGGACATAGTTTAAGTCAAACCATTCATCTATTTGTTTTACAATACGCCAATGATTCCGTTCATCTCTATCCGTTATTGCTTCTATGTCATTAGGAAGCCGTTCTTTCAAACTCAAATGCATATTAAAAACAAGATTAGCGTCATTGTACATATCAATTAAGTGTTCAAACCTTGCGTCAAATGTAGGATTATGTAGCTTGAGTAAATAAATATGCTGTTTTAAGTGAGAACGCTCAGATTGTATGAAGAAAGGGTTACCTGCTCCATTATCTGAGAGACCAGTTAATACAGAACACAACATTTCTGCTACTTTATCGACAGGACCATGAACAAAATTTATTGAAGGAGTATCAGGATTTGTTGGGTCAAGATAAAACACTGCACTTTCAGGGATTTTGTGTGCCAGTACGAATTTATAAACGTTCTGACAAAAATCATTGGATGGTTCTATAACAGTAATACCGTTTACTAGGCTCCCTTTTACAGCTTCTGTATGGTAGTCCTCTCGTTCATATAAAGCTTTAAAGTTATTTATCATAGAAGCCATGTAATCAAGTAGTTGATTCGCCATTGGTAGACCTAAAGCAGCTGATTTCCCTGTTCCAATATTACCGATAATCATTACGTTGAGCGTTAATGATCTCCCTTGAATGACTACCATTTCTCTTGTATCACTATTTGGGCCAAGATAAATATCTGGCTCAGGTAATTGAGAAGGATCCTTTTCAGTGAAAAATTTGTGTAAAGTAGCTGCAAGTTTACGTTGCCGGTCATCGCTCATGAAGGATAGTAACCATCCCGGCACTTTAAACACGTATTCCCATTGTTTAAAGTCTTCTAAGAGTTCTTTTTTATGTTCGTAAACAATCTTGAAAAGCCATAGGAGTGCGAGAATGATAGTGATAACAGGAATAGAAAACACTAAGTGCATAACATTACTAAAGTTAGAAATCATAGTATCTTCTAGTCCCTTATCGTGTAATGAGACTTCACCAGCTTTGGAATTTAAAAATGGTATAAATATCTTTGCTAGCGGAACACTAAACGCCCAAAGATATTGCATAATAATCCCAAGCAGCATCATTCCAAAGACAAACCATCTGCGTTTAATTTCTTGGTAGGTCTTAATTTTAGTGGAAAGCTGCCAAGAGTAAATTAATATCCAAAAACTAAAAAATGTCTCAATGTAAAAGTGTGTATCGAATGGGTTTCCAAAGATGCCTATGGTAGGTAACGGATAACCAATTTGAATTGACCAAAATGTGAGATACTTATACATTCCTCTAAAAGCAAAATACCAAGCAAGCAGCAGCATAAGCGCAACAATGTAAAATGAGGAACGTGCTGCTACTCGATATTTCCAGCTCTTCGTAACATCGATGGTCAACGTAATTGATTTTTGTTTACTCTCTTTCTTGGATTTCGTCTTACTTGATTTATCCCCAGGCGGTGGATTTGCATCAACATTCTTTTGAACTGCATTCTCCAAATTCTTGTTTCACCCTCTCTTTTAATGTATAAAAAGCAGCGATGGAATTAAGCAATTCAGCAGAAGTTGCCAATAAAATATTTTCAGACCTTATTGAGTTGTGAAATACATCATTTTTGATGGCTTGCTGCCCCTGCTCAATTTCATCCGCCTCATAAATACCTACAATATGAATGGGATTTAGCTTACGGTGTTCATTTTGCATGGCCAACAATCCTGATAATTCAAGTAATCTCTGATGTGAGTTTACTTCCCCTATTTTAAGTATGTGAATTATAAATAAATTCTCTAAGAAACTAACAGAAATATTTTCATATTCTTCTTTAATTTTTTTCAAGATTAATAAGTTATCGGTGGATCCTAAAAGTTTTGTATGATGAAGACCTTTCGATTTCATAGCGTTTTTGCCCGTAATGAGTTCAGCGGAGTAGTGAAATGATGAGTTGATATGTAAGTGATTTGCTATTTCTTCTATGAGATGGTTTGAATTTTTATTTTCGCGGATTTGTTGCAATATATGTTTCATGACAAGTGCGGAATTTCCCATATTACAAACATATACATCTAAGTTATCTACAACCTGTAAGCGTGGTATACTGCCAAATGCCTTTTTTAAATTGATAACACGTACTGAGCGTTTTTTGTAAGAAGAAATAGTATGGTACGAATCGTCTATGACCGAGAATAATACAACATATCTTCTAGTCGGATCTGAATTCGCAAGTTCTAGATACTTTTTCAGTTTATTGATTAAAAAAGGTATATTTTCTGTTCCTGTATCTACTTTAATATTAATGAAACAGTTATTGCATTTTATAAACCAATCAGGAATGATTATTGGATTACCTTGTTCATCGGGATACATATCTTTGGTTGGGCGTAAAGATTATACAAGGTGAGGTAAGTCTTGTTGGAATGAAATGGGATGAAGTTTTGGTTGAATGAATTCTCGGTATTCTTCATCTTCGTATAGATAGTAAACACCGTCTGTAGCTGAATCAGAATAAATGATGTTAGGTAATTGTAGATTTTCTTGAACTATCTTGTTTAATGGGAATAGATAATCACCGTTTCCCCCTACTACTGCACCAGTGTGCTCATTTTTTGATTCGTTTTCCAGCATATTTAGTACAAATTGAGTAATGGCAATGTTATGTTCATATTGCCTTTTTGAAATGAACGCAATGTTTCTCTCTGAAACTACATTCAATCGATAAAGTAGTTCTGCTCCTTTTCCTGCAATAGAGACAAAATCTAAAATAAACCCTCGTTTTTTTCGAACGCTCATATTTTCTTTTTTAATTAAACGCATCTTTTCCCATTTGGATAGTTTAGAAACAAATGTAGTTCGTCTAATAGGTTCTTCATTTACCAAATCATAAAAATTACGCAATTGAATTTGAGATACTGTCTTTTGTTCATACAAAAATAAGAGCGTAAAAATATCAGAACGATTAAAATAAACCCCTCGATCATTTTCACCTACAATATATTTAACGACATGATTAAATGATTTTTTCACTATTTCTACAGTCCCCTTTCATAGAAAGAACATTCATTATTTTGCATGAAAATCATGATGGGCCTTTAACGCGGATACAAGAAATTCTGTTGAACGAATATTAGAGTTTGGGAGAATTTGGTTACATAATATTCTAACTGAATTTAGAAAAAAATGAACCCTATTCTCTCTATTGACTCTTGGTTTTTAAGTTCCTTATTATATCGTCACATGTGAGGATATAAACTGAGTATTTGTAAGGATAACAATACTTATAGAGTTCGTCACTTATTCTTTGACACATTTACATAGACAAGTGACGAATCCAAATAACTTATTTAGAGTTCGTCACTTGTATACTTCAATTGTGTAAAAATATAAAATAATAAATTGAATGTTTTGAATGGAACTCTGCATATTTTTAGATGAGATATCATTTGTTATTTGGTAAGTGGCAGTGTGAAATAGATACATGTCAGAAGGTATAAATACTATTATAATTGAAATAAGTTAGTAACTATAAACAAAAGTTAGAATTGTCTGTATATTTAGTTTTTTATATGTTAGAATACTCTTTAGAGGGGTGAAAAAATGTGGAACCAGAAAGAAAACTTCAATCTAATAAGAGAGATAATTATAAGTGAATTTGATAAAGATTGTTTATTTGAATGCATTAAAGATTCAAAAGTGAAAGAATCCATTATATTTCCATCACAGTTTGCAAAGTTAGATCCATATAAGAGATATATAATGTCCCAGGTTTCACAAATATTGAATATTAGAAGCAATATCCTGCGATATTATCTAAATAACTATAATGACTATATTCAAGCACAAAAACAAAACAAAATATGTAATCACATTTAAATCAATTTACAAATTACATTTGATTCATATTTGTTTAAATAGCGACATTATGATTGGTATCAATTTTAAAGATCTTATGGAGTTACTGGTAAGCCAAAATGATTTTGTGGATATGAAATTAACAACGTTCACAAATAAATTTCTAGAAATGGCTGAAAAAGATAATGAATTAGATTCAAAAGAAGCACATTTTTTCTTGCTGTATATGCAGTTTTGTGAATTTACATCAGAATTAAGTGAAGAGATACATCAATATAACATGACATTGACAACTTCTCCCCTAACAAGAGATGAATCGTATAGAACCAAACTATTAATCAAGAAGGATACTCAGAATGAGTTGTTCCAAGCATTACATGAAAGTTACATAACAGTATAAATATAATGAATGCAATGCTATTACAGCATTGCATTTTTTGTTACCAGTAATAAGCAGTGTATATAAGTTTTATATATAAGGCTTATATACACTGCTTATTATATTGATATTGATATAAAATTGATATATAAGAGGTTAAATCCCTTTTATAAAAGGTTTTATTATACGGTGTATAAATAAAATGTATATATACATCGTATATAAAATATGTTGTTCAATATGTGAGTTTCATGTTAACGTATAGTGCCGTTTTTTGGGGAGATATGTTTACTTAATAAAGTAATGATAGTGAAATCTATTCTATTAAGGGCTTAGAATGTGAATCACATGAAATATGAGATTAATATAATACATATACACTGTACATATACGTCGTATATGTGAAGTCTTGTAAAATAAAGGGTTATACGGAAGTGGAGTTTATAAGTTCTATATATAAGTTTTATATAGAATGACTTGATATACGCCTTATAATGATGTACTATATGATTCTAGGAATAATTAACCAATGTTTTAAGGGGGGGACAACTTGAACGAGGTTTTAAGCGAAAAGTATCAAACGATAAAATTTACAGATGAAGTAGTGAACATGTTCGCAGATATTCTTGAACAAGACGAGATACTATATAGTGTATTTCTATACATAGGAAACGTTGTTAATAAACAATTTCAAGAAACCAAATACATGAGGGGCATATCAATAAATGAAATAGTAGAAAATGTAGTCATTGATAGGAGAGTAAAGAAAACAAAAGGTAAATCTTATTCATTAGAGGTGGAACGCACAAATATATCAAGGCGATCAGCTGAAATAAGTGTTAGTACACTATCATCAATGTCTTTAATCTATGAAAAGGCTATGCACCCGTATAAATTTTTAATCTCAACTTATAGAGGACAACAAGTACTTATTGAGTTAGGGAAAAGAAAAAAAGTAAATAAGGAGAGATAAAATAATGGCGAAAAATTTCTTAAAGAATGAAGTAGCAGTTAAGATGACGATGGTTGGTTTTGGTCAGGCTGGTACTAGAATGGTAGATAAATTTGCTGAATATAAACATACAGATGGAACTTCAGTATATAATTGCTTAGCATTAAACAGTAATGATGGAGATCTAGCAGAATTAAAAAATGTACCAAAAAGCAATCAAGTGTCACTTAAATTAGGTGGTTTAGGTAAAAATCCTGAGCGTGCGGTAAAAGTGCTTGATTCAAATGATGAGGCAAAAGAAAAATTAAAAGAATTTATCACAGAACGTGTAAGACCAACCGATGAACTTGTTTTATTCTTTGCAGGCCTGGGTGGAGGAACTGGAACTTCTACAATCATTAAGGCGATTGAAGAGTTTTCCGCTTTTCATAACAAACCTGTCATTAGACAAGAATTACAAAAAGTTGCACAGCAATACCCTATGGCAGAAATAAAAGCAAATCAAGCAAAGTTTGCGAGAATCGCTTTTGAAAACGCAATTGAGCGTAAAGATTTTATTAAAATGGGGATTGTTGTAACACTTCCAGTAAGAGCAGATGGACCGGATGTACTAAGACAAGTTAATAAATTTTCTCAGGAGATTTGGAAATTAGCTAATGATAAATCAAAAGGTGTAGCATTTGTAGTATTTGCTGATAATCAGCACTTTTACGATGAATTTAAAGAGCTAAATGAAAATGAGAAGAAAGGCATTGCCAACTCACGTGATTATGCAAATCAACGCATTAGCGAAATTATTCATGAGTTAAATACAGCTGCAAACGGCTCTGGTACATCTGTAATACTTGATTCACAAGACTTTAAACGTATTTTACTTGAAAAAACAGGTTGTTTAGTAATTAATAAGGTTTCACGTAATATGAACCAGATTGAAAATAGCCATGCAATTGTAGAAATGTTTAAAGAATCATTAAGTGGAAGCTCTTTCCATCATCCAATTGATTTGATGAAAAAGAATAACGATGGTTCTGTTGAAGCATCAAAAGTGCATCATTTTGGTATGCTTGCTATCCTAGATGAACAAAAAAACATTGATGATTCCTTTATGGATGATGCTAAAGTAGAAGTTTCAAATAACTTACCTATCAACGGTACTGTTTTTAATGGGTATTTAGTAAGTAAGAATGATTTCTTGGGAAGTGTATACACGTTCTATAAAACTGATGCATTACCATCAAGATTATCTAAAGGATTAGTCGAAGAGTTTAATGAATTTAAAGAGAAACAAAGTCAAATTCAGTACAAAAAGTCTCAAATTAGTACGATAGAAAGTATCGATGAGGATGAGGACTTAGGGTTTGCCTTTGGAGATTTTATCGATATGGATAGTGATGAAGAAAATAACGAAGCTGGAGCTAATGAAGGTGCTGAATTAGCGGACTTTTTAGATCCAGATAAGATGTTTGGTACTACAAAATAACAAAAAGTCTGGAGCGAGCTCCAGACTTTTTGTTATTTTGCCGTATTCATAAGAGATTTCATATAATCAATGATATTATCATGTATGTACTGCTCAATGAAGAGTTGCTTTTTAGCTAAGTCTTCTTCTTTTTTAAACCATCCTACCTTTTTAATACGTTCCTCATCAGGTTTACTACTCCAGAGGTCTTCGGCTTTCTTTCTTAATTCCTGACGTGCTCTATGCTCAATGATGAAATTATCTAGTCTTTCTTGACGTTGACGTAATTTTAAAGCTTCTGCATCTTCTGGTTGTGGTAACTGTTTTAATATATTACCTAACTTCTCTTCGTACTGAGATTCAATATTTTTTATTTTTTCTTCTATCTGCTTATTTACCATTTTTTCAATGATTTCTGCAGTTGCCTGAAGGTTTAATTGAGTAGATACTTCAGTTGTTTGGTTCTCTAGTGATACCGGTCTTAAATCGAATTGATGTGGTAAAAGTTCAATGATAGCATCTAAAGACCACTTCTCATCTCTTTTTTGTTTTATAAAAAGAGCGATTTCAAGATCTAAAGTATTATAGAGCTTTTCGTTTGTGTTATTGGTTCTTAAAGTTTCATGTAGCCCTTTTTCTTCTAAAATATTAAACCAATTATATACAGTATTATGGTGACGTCCGACTAATTTAGAGAATTCTGTTATCCTCCATGCTTTCTCAAAAACATTATCGTTTAATATATCATCATCGTTTATTTGATGGTCTTGTGCATTGCTTTTTTGATCAATCATAGTCCTACCTCCTTGAAAAAATCATCAAATACACACTTGAATTGAGATTAACATGTGAACTGAAATTAACATGTTAATTGTTATTTCGATAATATCAATACAAATACCTACTAACTTAGGTATTTACATGAAATATGAGATTAACATATAACCAAGAGTGTATTAACAAGACATTAACTATAAAACTACAACTTGTTTAGAATATTAATGTCTTGTTAACTAAAAACACATAAATATCAATGTTATATTAATGATAGTAAGTATATTTTGTGCTTGAAATATGGCTTATATTTGCCATGAGATTAACATATTATGTTGCTTATTATTAATGATAAGGAAATATAAGTGTTTTGTAAACAAATTATGAAGATATAATGACTGCGCTATGAGGAAAATAAGAATAGTAGGTTATTAAATTCCAATTTCCATGTATAAAAAGATAGAAAAAGGCAAAACTACTAATGTGATGATGCTAGTAAGCTTAATAATACTAGTAAGTTATTGATCCTTTAAATAGATTTAGTACTTACAGATTTCGCGATATGGGAAAGCCTATGTAGGACTTTAGTCCGCCTTTAGGCATAGGATGAAAGTATTGCTTTTTCGTAACAACACTTGTTTTTGGGGTATACTTCAACTATAGACAAGAACAAGACGCTAAAACATTTGAACACGCAACTAGCTGTACCGTATGGTCATAGTACCGTAGCTCACGAACCTATAAGGTCTGTCGTGAGAGTGGTGATGGCACACCACAATCTTGCACGTCAGCGATAACAGAAATGGACTTCGCTTTTGGTAGCAAGAATCCCACTGGCGTTAGCTAGCTTGCCCCATTAGGAGTGAGAGTGTCAATAGTATGTTCCCTGTTATTTTTAGTATTGATTTCATTGTTTATTTTATATAAACCTGCAAAAGTATTTTGCTATGATATAGAAGTTAGTTGGTTTTATGAATCTAATTTGTGACCAGTAAGCTTGTATAAAGCACACAAAATAGTATGCTCATGCACAGATAAGTGTTTATATGTAACTGAGTATGGATAGTGTTTAGCTTATGACGTGAACCTAACTGTTGTTTGTAGGATGATTTAAGCAAATTAGTGGAATTGAAATTGATATGTAAGATATTTAGGCTCCCTATCATCTTAAACATCCTCAAAAACAGACATTAACATGAAATATGAAATTAACATGTAATGAATAAAATGTTAACAAGACATTAACTATAAAAACAAATTATATTGTGATTATTAATGTTATATCAACTAAAGCTACATACACATTGATGATAGTGAACGTATTTTGTGTTAATGAAACGACTTATAGTTACTATGAGATTAACATAACAATCTGTTTAGTATCTGTAAAAGAAAAAGTGATTTTCGCATAAAATATGATGATATAAGGACTTTGTATTAACAGTAAGCTGGATACGAATTGCTACACTGCTAATATAGTCTTCTTCCTCAGTAATATGAATCTATAAGTATGTCTTTTACAGTAAAAATAATTGATCTAATGCTTCTAGAATCTTTCATTGATTAGTTAGATGTACACTTATATAAATAGTAAGTTTATGTATGGTAAGCACTTTTAGGCAATTGAGTACTACATATTATTCAGTATATGAATTTTAATTTTGTATATATAATTTAAGGGTATTAGAAAAATGAAATTGACATGTTGCGTGTTTGCAGCCCTTGGAACCTTATATTTTCATGAAAGAAGACATTAACACGAAATGTGAAATTGACATGTAATAGAGGTGATATTAACAAGACATTAACTGTAGAAACGAAATCGCTCCTTGTTGTTAATGTCATATCGACTATAAATAACGGAGTTTTTCATTCTGTGGAAATTATACATAGTTAATTCTTAAGTTTTTATCATAATTTAAAGAGATTCAAAATAGTGTTTGATAATGATTTGTATGATCTATAGTTTAATTAAACAAATAGTGTTAAGAATGAAATAATCTCTGGTAGATTATTTGTAGAGAATGATTAGCACCTCTTAATTTAGTGTATCTGTTAAGGTGTTTTTCTATTATAAAACTGTATCAACTTTACAAAGGGCTATTCGTTCGATAGTTTTTTCAAAGAGTGCTAATGGTATATGATTTATTACGAGTTGAGAAAAATAAATCCTTCTATTAATATATCCATTAACTTTATATCAATATTAATTTAATACATTAGGTTACTGTTGATATGACATCAACGTTTTTATCTCTCTTTTATTAACATGTTAATGTAGGTTGATATGTTAATGTTAATTATTGCGCTGTAATCAGCAAAATTGTTTACAGGACATTGATATATATAGTGGATTATTTCTCACTTAACACCTTTGTGTTTTTTGAAGTGACGGTTTGTTGGAAAATAGATATTTTTAACTATTAATATTTATTTTCTCCAAGTGTATGTGTAAATATAATCGATTAGTTGAAGAATTTTTTTATTAGAGATTGAAAGAAAAACAAAGCTTATTTACATAATAAATATTATGGTTTATTTCCAATAAATAAAGAGTACGCTGATTTCAAAGATTGGAAGAAGTGATTAAAGTAGCGAATCTGCTGCTTTTTTATTTTGCATTGAAAAAGGAGCCAATACAGGCTCCTTAGTTTGATTCTGAAGTTTTGTAGTTTTTCTTGATGATATCCTTTATGTGGATAATAAAGGATATCAGAAATATCGCAGCTAGGACACCATTTACCCAGTAATATGTATTTCCTGTTGTGAATTTATTATAAAAGGATTGGACATTAAACAATATCAGCATTGCTGAGAAGAAAGCGGAGCATGCTAACATACCCGAACTTTGCATATTGGTCACCTCGATTCTAAAAGTTATGACTTTTAATATAATTATAAATTTAAATAATAAGATTTAGAATGGAATTAAAAATATATAAAGGAATTACCGCGAGGTGGTGAATATGGCTAGGAAAAGAAGCCCAAATCGTGATAAAGCGTTTGAAATAAGATTATCTTGAGTGAATTGAAAAAATGTAGTTCGACATGATTTCTCTAAATTCTTTCTTTACAGAATATTTTTTCCAAATTCGAGAAGGATTTACAAAAAAATACATAGAAGTATATATGTGTAATGGTGAAATTAGTAGAATTTTCATCATGACTGATATCCATAATACGTTCATTTCAATTAACATGATATATACATAAAGGAGAGAAGGAATTTGAAAAGAAAAATTGGTACAGCAGTCGTTGGTTTATCTGTTTTAGGTTTTGGAATCTTTGGTGTTGCTGATGGAAATGGTGGAGGTGTCGTTCAAGCAGCTTCGATAGGAGATTACGGTGGAGCTCCTGCTTATGAGCACGGTGACACACCTGTCCCAAAATTGGAAGCACATGGAAATCATGGCGGAGCCCCAGCTTATGGTCATGCTGACACACCTGCACCGAAACTAGAAACACATGGAGATTATGGAGGAGCACCGGCTTATTCTGAAGGCCATACTGGAGGATCTCCAGCTGATAACAGAGGAGATGGAGGAGCGCCTGTTTACAATCACGGTGATGTGCCTGCCCCAAAATTAGAAGCGGATGGAGATCATCATGCGCCTTCATATTCTGATGGGAATACTGGAGGATCTCCTGCGTAAGGTGAAGCAGACCTACCTGCCCCAAAATTAGAAGCAGATGGAGACACTCCATCTCTAAGATTGTAAATTATATGTTAGAAAAAAGACTTTGTAATTTATAAGGTCTTTTTTCTTTGCGTAGAAAAAAGAATCCCCTAGAGGATGGGCTCTTTTCCGACAAATGAGTAATCTCCTACATGTAGAAAGAACAATATTATAAATAGAAAAAAGTTGGCTAGGATTATGGGAGACCGATAAAGTAGAACTGGGATATCATCCATCTATAAGACATATAGCATTTTAAGTCACTTTAGAAGACTTGAAAAATTCGGTGAAATGGCTTAAAGAAAAAGGGTATGAACCGAGAGAAGCATTTAGATTTGAGCCACGTGAATCCTTTGTAATGGCTCATAACCATTATGCCCATGCTAAAATTCATTTTAACGCCCCAGATGAAAATAGCCTAGAACTTATTTATAAGCTTGAAAATCCACATAAGATTACAAAAAGAATGTATTTGAGTGAATGGTAAGAATTAAATTCATAAATTTAAATGCTCCATAATTGAAAGTTTGATTGTCGAATTAAACAATTTTATTATTTCTATATATAGAAGTTTTAAGTTAATATTCCATATCTATCAATTTAAGAATTTTATAGCGCCTCGAAACAAAAAATTTGTACATTTTTACTTGGAGATGTCAATTTTCTCGTTTTGGGGTAATTTGCTATTCTTAGGTTGATGGTGATGTGGTGAGTCCCCTAATAAAAGACTTTAACGAACATGGAAAAAGTGTTGTGTTAATTTGCGGATCACTAACAAAAAAGAGCAGCTAGCAAAAGCTAACTGCTCGGATTCAAGGTATCTCCAAATGGGGGACGGAGAAAGAAATTTAAATGAGTTTTGGCTGGTTGACCTATCTATAGTATTGACGGAATATTGAGAATTATTCAGGTAGGGAAATTCATGCTGCATATTTGATAAAAAAATCTTTTATTAACAGTACAATTCCCAGGAGAAACAAGACTTCAATTGAGAGCCAGAGCATACCTTTTTGTGTTTTTTTAAATTCCATCATTACGGAGAAAAATAGATAAATTCCAATGAACGTTACAATAAAGAGGCGGACTAAATCAGACATTTATAGCACTCCTATATTAATCAGTTTCATTATATAGTTATTTCCGATGATACGGAATTTAAGAAGTGGTTTATTAGAATTTAAACAAAATTCTCCTTTTAATAGAAGATGAGGAATAACAATGGGCTTAGGAAACCGAAGAATGGCGTTTGAGAAGCTTATCAATTTATGGGAGATAAAAATATTATTTGCATATTTTTGATAAAAAGGAATAAATATCTAGATTATCTAAACTAATTTTAGTATATTCATCATATACACTTTTTTGTTTTCAATGAATTACTACAAGCCCTTCGGGTTACGGAAAATATTGCACACAAATTGTGCAGTACTAATTCTCCGTATTCTCAAGGGCTTTTTATCATTAAATGGGGAAGTGGAGGGAGTCATATGTCAATGGATAAGTTAGTAGCAAAAAGAGTATTACGTCCGGCACGGAGTATGAGCAAAGGTAATGAAAGATGGTTTGAATTTTACAGAACAACTTGCCCGATATGCTCTCATCAAGGATGGTGCATGGTTAATGAATCTAAAATCATTTGTGGTCGAGTAGCTTCGGATAAAAAATTAGGCGATGCGGGATATCTTCATGAACTAAAAGAGAATCAAAAGAGGGGATACGAATTTTCACCAGATCGAATGATAAAGGAACATAATAAGAAAAAAGATTATACCCTAGATGTTATGTACTCTTTATTTTTAGAAAGTTTAGAGGTTCGTGATGAACATACTGAAATGCTAACTGGTCCTAAAAGACAGATTTCTAAGGAATCAATAAGAATACGTAATTATAAGAGTTTTCCTCTTAAACCATGGAAATCGACTAAACAATTAATTGAGAAGGCTGGGGGGAAAACGAGTTTTGTTGAAGGGATTCCAGGTTTTTATGCTAAGAAAACTGAAAAAGGAAGATATTTCACGTTTGCTGGTAGAAAAGATTCGTTATTAATCCCGCAGAGAAACATATATAATCAAATTTGTGGTTTTCAGTGCCGAATTGATAAACCAAAATATATTCCAATAGTACGAAATATTAAACCAGGTTTTAAAGTGGTAGTAATTGAACAACCGAACATAATAAAGGCTGTCTATGAAAATCAAGATAAGGTAGAAACCATATTTCAAGGAGAAGTAGAAGTAAAGGAATGGTATGAATTAAGCTATAAAGGTGACAAAATCGGAGAGGCACAACTTAAGAAAGTAAATATGTATGGGTAAGTTCAAGTGGAAAGCATCATGGAACGGGAGCTGGGAATCCACTTCCGATACATGTGGCGGTTCCTTCTCAAGAACTTGAATTTTGGAAGCGGGGTCAACTTCTACAAAAAGATAATATTTGGATTTCAGAGGGGGCACTCAAATCAGATATCGCTGCAGATAATCTGGAGGTACTATTAACAGAAGAAGAAAAAAAGATGTACGGTACGACTGTTGTATCGATACCTGGTATAAAAGTATGGCGAGGGTTAATTGGTCCTCTTAAGGAAATGGGTGTACGGCAGGCTACATTTGCGCTAGATATGGATATGATTGAAAATGCTGATGTACATAAGACATTACTAGAGTGTGCACAAGCTTTATCTAAAGAGGGACTACGGATAAATTATGCAAGTTGGGATTTGAAACTTGCTAAGGGAATTGATGATTTGTTATTACAGGATTACATTCCAAACATTCAGCGTGTAAATTAATGGTATTGTATAATTACAACAAAGTCGTGGATTATACAAGAAGGTTGTAGAATATACAACATAGTTATGGACTTTACAACAAAGTTGTACATTGAAGAATACAATTGTTTGATAAATTATATAGATAAAAGCATGGATATTTTTAGGCCATGCTTTTATTTTGTTAATGAGTTACTTGCAATGTATACTAACTATAATTAATCAATTTTTTTGATTTATATGTTGTAAAGTAATGATTCTTAGCATACAATAAAAATATCAATAAAAATTGATGAAAGGAAGTTATCATGAAAGAAATAAAATTGTACAATCGATCAACTAGCCAAACTTTTGAAATATATGAAAAGAAGTTTAAAGCATTAGCAGACCAAAAAAGACTGCATATTTTATATGAATTATGTCAACGTGGAGAAACTTGTGTTTGCGATTTAACAGATGTTCTTGGATTATCACAATCAAAACTTTCATATCATTTAAAGCTTTTGCTTGATGTGAATCTCATTACAAAAGAAACAAAGGGAACTTGGAGTTATTATAATATCAACAAAAAAGAAGTTGATGCACTATTATCTGAGCAATTATGCTGTATCTTTCGTCCTATGTCATAATTTTTGATGGGTCGAAACAGCAGCTTAATATATTTTTAATCAATTTTTTTTGATTAATATAACTTTTTATTAATGGTTAAGTAGTTAAATAATTACTCTGATTTTTAAATCAAATTTTTTTGATTTAAATAATTGAATAAACGATTTATATTTACTAATTTAGAGAAAATAAGGGGGATTTTTTTCATGAAACCTATTCAAATTCCATTCAAGGTACAAGAGTGTTGTGGAACGGAAAATCAATCACTAAAAAACAATATCGATTTACAGAGATTGAAACAGTTACCAATAGTCATTATTGGGGGAGGACCCGTAGGGTTGGCAGCGGCAGCGCATTTAGCCAAACATGGTGAATCATTTATCTTATTAGAAGCTGGGGAAAATATAGGATCAAATATTCTTACATGGGGACATGTACGGCTATTTTCACCTTGGCAATATAACATAGATAAAGTGGCCTTGTCTCTTCTTGAACAGCATGGCTGGGAATCACCAGACATAAAAGCATTACCAACAGGGAAAGAAATTGTTGAACAATACTTACAACCGCTTGCGAATCTTCCACAAATCAAACCATTTATTCACTTGAATACTAAAGTACTATCTATAGGTAGGAAAGATACAGATAAAATGAAAACAGCTAATCGTGAAAAAATGCCGTTCATGATTTATACAGAAAAAGAAGGGGTATTCCAAGTTTATGAAGCTAGAGCTGTGTTAGATGCTTCCGGTACTTGGGGGAATCCAAATCCAGCTAATTCTAATGGGATTTGGTTAAAAGAAGAACAATCCCTTAACGAGAATATTTTTTATGGTATTCCAGATATTTTAGGCAAAGAACAAAAGCGATATGCCAATAAGCGTGTAGCTGTTGTTGGAAGTGGTCATTCTGCAATCAATGCTTTATTGGAGTTAGCAAAGTTAAAGGAATCCTATCCAGAAACTAATATTGTATGGATCATGAGAAAAAAACGTGTGGAAGAAGCATACGGAGGAGAGGAAAAAGATGCTCTTGAAGCACGTGGTGCCTTAGGTAGCCGTATTCATCAATTAGTTGATGAAGGAAACGTGGAAGTAATTACGCCATATAAAATTCAATACGTAGTTGGAACAAAAAATGGAATGAATATTGTAGGTCATCAAGAGGAACAAGAAATAAAAATTACTAATGTCCATGAGATGATTGTAAATACAGGTAATCGTCCTAACCTATCTATGATAAGTGAAATACGAACTTCTATTGATTCTACTACTGAAAGCGTGGCGTCATTAGCACCACTTATTGATCCTAATTTGCATAGCTGTGGTACAGTTCGGCCTCACGGTGAAAAAGAACTTCGCCAACCGGAAAAAGATTTCTATATTGTAGGTTCGAAGAGTTATGGCAGGGCGCCGACTTTTCTAATGGCAACAGGTTATGAACAAGTTAGATCTATCGTTGCATACCTTACTGGAGACTATGAGTCAGCAGAAAAAGTAGAACTTGATTTTCCAGAAACAGGTGTTTGTAGTGTGAATTTAAATGTGAAAAACTCATGTGGTGAGCAGGATTCTTGTTGCTAAAAGGTATGATAGCTAAAGAGGAGAATGATACATTCACTCTCTTCTTTAGATTATTTTCTCTACGATTTTATGTAAAAAAGGGAGACGAGTGAATTGACTATTAACCATGCGGGTAACTTGAGTGAAGAATATTTTGTAGCCTATATGAAGTTAATCATGAATGCATGTCAGTATAGCGTGGATAGGGCAAAAGAATATACTTTCCAACGATTATTTGGATTAGAAAAAGGAAGTATGGGAGAAATATCATACCGGAATTTTCTTAATGCATATTATGAGTTAAAAAGTATGAATGAGTAACATTCTTTCGGGTTTGAAAGAAACAAATTAAAGAAGTATTTTGAGGGAGATTTATCAAGACTTTTAAGTGCATTTATTTCTTTGTTCTCAAAGAAGGTGGTTAGAGATTGCCGATTATACCAAACGAATCTCATTCTACTAAGATTATTGTTATGGTAGCGCTCGCTACAGCCCTAAGTCTATTGGGAGATTCAATGCTATATATTGTATTGCCAATCTATTGGAAAGAAGCTGGACTTGATTCTATATGGCAAGTTGGAATTCTACTTTCCATAAATCGTATTATTAGATTACCTTTTAACCCTTTCGTAGGATGGTTATATCAAAGGATTTCGCTAAAAACAGGGTTAATACTGGCCATCATACTTGGAAGCATAACAACATTGGGTTATGGCATTGCGCAAAGCTTTGTTTTTTGGTTAGTTTTACGAGGGTTATGGGGAATAGCGTGGTCATTTTTTCGTATTGGTGGTCTTACAACAATTGTTTATTTTGCTAACGATAATAATCGCGGCAAGTTAATGGGATTATATAATGGGTTATTTCGTTTAGGAAGTTTGTTTGGAATGTTATTTGGTGGGATTTTAGTACCAATTGTAGGATTGAAATTTGTTTCAATTTTCTTTGGATGCCTTTCACTAATAGGAATTTTATTAGTAATCAAATCATTGAAAACTAGACTTACTAAACAAAATATTAAGGAACATAAAGTAGAAGGAAGTATATCCATTTGTAGCAGTTTAAAATATAAAATCCTTGTTGTTGTGAGCGGATTTTTTATTACTTTGTTATTTCAAGGGATTTTTACTTCTACAATTAGTGCTATTATTGCACATTATTACGGTCAAAATATTACACTTTTTGGGATTGTCATTAGTGTTACATTCTTATCTGGTGTTATTCAAGCGATACGCTGGATGTGGGAACCATATTTAGGAAGTAAATTTGGTGATTGGTCTGATGGACAAAAAGGAAGATTACCTTTTTACATTAGTTCATTAGCATTTGTAGGTGTACCATTTGGAATTATATCAAATCATGTTTCGCTTATAATCTGGTTTACTGTGATTCTTTTAGTAATGCTAGGAGCTACAGCTTTAACAACCTTAACTGATGCATTAGCCTCAGATATTGCAAAGGTATCTAATGCTGTTTCATTTTTAACTGTATATTCAATAGTTCAAGATATAGGTGCAGCAGTAGGACCTGTGATAAGTTATGCTTTGTTAATGTTGGATGATGGTTTTATATACCTTTATTGGAGTGGAGCCAGTATTTTTATAATGTTAGCTCTTATATGGTTTTTGGTTTATGTGAATGGAATAACAAAAATCGATAGGAAAGCGAAGGTTGATTTGTTCTGACAATATGTAAAATATATTCAGAATATTATGTGTAGTTTGTTAGTAAATAAATTTTCAAAAGGGGAATGGGAAATATGAGAGTAAGAATAGCGACTGAACAAGATGTACAGGAAATTACAGCTATTTATAATGAGGGAATTGAGGATCGAATTGCTACTTTAGAAACGGAGATTAAAACTGACGAATATGTTATGAAATGGTTGTTTCAACGTGATGAAAGATACACAGTAATTATTATAGAAGAGGATGATCAAGTCCTTGGTTGGGCATCAATTAATCCGTATAGTCATCGGTGCGCATATAGAGGGGTAGGAGAGTTATCTATATACATAAAAAGGGAATATCGTGGTAAAGGTTTAGGGCAAAAATTGCTAGGCTCTTTAGAAAAGGTTGCGCAACAAAATCAATTCTATAAATTTGTTTTGTTTACTTTTTCCTTTAATAATTTAGGTCAAGGGTTATATCGTAAAATGGGATATCGTGAAGTAGGGGTGTTTGAAAAACAGGGAGTAATGGATGGGGAACGTGTGGATATCATGATTATGGAAAAGTTATTGTCCTAAAACTAAGCAATTGCTTACTAAAGACCGTCGACTGATAAGTTATATAAAATATATTTTTGTAGGAATAAAACAGCTATCGATACATTGATAGCTGTTTGAGTTTGTAATAGATATTTTTATAGTATACATTATGCACTTGGCATCGGAGTTGGTTTTGCATATCCTTCTTTATATTGGTTGTCAATGTATTGACGAATTTCAAGTGTAGACATTCCATTATTCTTTAGTGAGACAGATTGCAGAGCAATGTCTAAACAATTGGCACAAGTTGTCGCATGAGAGTCCCAGACAATTTCACCACTTTCTTTCACTTCACGAACAAAGCAATTTTTGTTGCTCTTATGACCAACGCTTTCTCCACATCCACAATAACAAGGAATCCATTCTAATAATTTATGATCTTCTCCTGCCATTTGATAAATTTTTTGCATCTGTTCAGGCTTCGTAGATAGGAATGAAGGGAGAGTATCAGCTCCCTTTGTTGTTTCTGTAATATCAGTTACGGTATGGTCATCTCCCATGGTATGTTCCTGAGTGCTTTTTTGTGTTTCTTTTGGTTCTGAGGAAGATTTTTTCTCTTCATTTGAACTGCATCCTGTTAAAGCAATTAGAATAGACAAGCAGATTAATAGTAGGATAGAAAAAAGTGGTCTTTTCATATTTGTTCGCTCCTTAATTTTTATTTTGTAGATTAACGAATGGTTTTAATATCCTGAATAATTTCTTTATATGGTGTGTTTGTAAGAGCTGAGTAGCTCTTTACGACAATTCCATTCTTATCCACAAGATAAAGTTTTGTCCCGTGAATGACTTGTGTTGTGCTTGCTGGTTTATCTACAAATGCTTGGAAGCTATTTTTAGCAAAAGAAGTGATTTCTTCTTGTGTATAATTGGTTAGAAAGTGCCATTTAGAAGCATCGGTATCATAGCGTTCCATAAATTCTTTTAGTTTTTCTGGTTTGTCCACATTAGGATCCACACTGAATGAAACAAATTCTACATCTTTGATTCCTTCTTCTTTCAACATGTTTTTAAGTTTTGTCATATTGGCTGTCATAGGTGGACAAACGATTTCACAACTTGTGAAAATAAAGTCTGCGACCCATACTTTTCCTTTTAAGTCCGATAGTCCAAAAGGTTTTCCATTTTGATTGGTATATGAAAATTTCTCTACTTTTCAGTCCAATGAGTCCTTCAATTTTGGTTCACCACATGCACTTAAAAATATAATCATGCTGACAATCATCAGTAATCCTATAGTACGAACTTTTTTCATATGTATCCCCTTTCATTTCTTCATTATGTATAAGGAGGCTATGTGATAGCCTCCTAACAGATTACTTGTTTTGTAATAAGCGCATACTATTTAAGATGACAAGCAGTGCGGCGCCTGTATCGCTAAGTACAGCAATCCAAAGTGTGAGCCAACCTGGGAAGATAAAAGCAAGTGCAATAAATTTAATAATCAATGAGAACCAGATGTTCTGTTTGATTATGTGTAGTGCTTTACGGCTTAGTTTCATTGTATAAGGAAGCTTTTCAAGGTTATCTGCCATAAGTACAATATCTGCTGTTTCCATTGCTATATCAGTTCCAGCACCACCCATGGCAATCCCAAGGTTCGCTGTAGCAAGAGCAGGAGCATCATTGATGCCATCCCCAATCATAGCTACCGTTTTTCCTTCAGATTGTAGCTGTTGTACAGAGCGAACTTTATCTTCTGGAAGCAAATTAGCAAAGTAACGATCCACTTTTGCTTTATGTGCAATGTGATTAGCTGTTCCTTCATTGTCTCCCGTTAACATAACAGTTTCTCGAATGCCTGTTCGTTTTAATTCTTGGATTGTTTGATAAGTTGTCGAGCGGATGGAATCAGCTACAGAAATCATTCCTAGAATCGTATGATTTGTTCCGATAAGTACTACAGTTTGACCAATTCGTTGCATTTCTTGAATCGGTTCTTTCCAAACTTGAAGGGAGGCACCTAAATCATCAAATAGAGCAGCATTTCCAGCATAATAGGTTTCTCCATTGATACTTACTTGCGCACCTTTTCCTACAATTGCACGGAAGTCCTTTCCTTCTTGAACGGAAATTTGTTGTTCCTTTGCGTATGTTGTGATTGCTCTTGCGATTGGGTGATTAGAATATTCCTCAATCGTTGTCGCAATTGATAGTAATTCATTTTCAGAGCAATCTAGGCTTCTTACATACATTACCTGTGGTTTCCCTTCAGTCAATGTTCCTGTTTTATCAAAAGCGATAGCATTTAATGAGCCTGCTATTTCTAAAGCTGTACCACCTTTGATGAGTACACCGTTTCTCGCAGCATTTCCAATAGCAGATACAATTGCGACAGGGGTAGAGATGACTAAAGCACAAGGGCATGCAACAACAAGAAGTTCTAGTCCTCTATAAATCCAATCCATCCATGTACCCATGCCAAGGAGAGGAGGGAGTATCATTACGCTAATCGCTAATAGAAAGACGATTGGTGTATAGATTTTTGCGAAACGATCAACAAATGCTTCTGTAGGTGCTTTCTTTTCTTGTGCTTCCTCGACAAGGTGAATAATTCGTGACAGTGTAGTATCCTCAACGAGTTTTGTTACCGTAATCTCAAGAGAGCCTTCATCATTAATTGTTCCTGCATACACGGAATCACCAATTTGTTTATCAATAGGGATGGATTCACCAGTAATAGGTGCTTGGTTTACAGTAGAATTTCCTCCTATAACGGTCCCATCCAATGGGATTTTTTCACCTGGTTTCACTACAATTGTTGTGCCTACTGTAATATCTTCAACGGATGTTTTGACAAGTTCCGTTTCAACTTTTACCCATGCTTCAGAGGGAGCTAAATCAATCAATCCACGAATTGATTCGCGCGTACGTTCAATAGATTTATTTTGTAGTGTTGCTCCTAATGCGAATAACCAAACAACCGTTGCACCTTCTAACCATTGTCCAATTAGAGCAGCACCAATAGCAGCAGATATCATGAGAACATTCATATCCAGTGCTTTACTTCTTAAAGCATAAAAGGCACTTTTGGCAGGTTTATATCCGCCAACTAGGATGCTAGTTGCATAGAGAAGTGTAATAAGAAGAGGTGGCGTATTTACAAATCCACCTAAAAATCCTAATGCTAAAAACAATCCCGAGAGAATTGAAGTAGTATTTTTAGATTTAGAAGTAGGTGTCGCACCTCTTCGAACTCCTGCTAAGGAGGCGCCAAACCCTGCGTTAGACACTTCTTTTATAATGTCATCCACGTCCCGATCATGACGTATATGCATTTTTCCGGTAGCGAAGCTTACTCGAACTTCTTGAACTCCTGTTACGTTTTGTAGATGTTTTTCGATTGTTAAGGCACATGCCCCACAATCCATGCCTTCGACCAGATATGTTTGTACGCCATCTCCTGTTACTTTCTGAGTATCATGAGGTGATGGGTCTTCGCATGAACTATCACTACAACAAGAAGTTTTTGGTGTCACTTCTTCTTTTTGTATGGTGTGTGCAGAAGAGCAACATGAAGATACCTTTTCTGGTTTGGGTCCACAACAGGTATCAGATGAGTTATCTTCTGTTTTCACAGTATCGGTGCTACTGCAGCAGGAAGCCTTTTTAACATTGAGAACAATCGGAGTCTGTTTTTGAGAAGAGCAACATGATGAAGTTTCCCTTGTTACTTTTTCTTTGACAGGAGTTGGTGAAGAATCGCTACACGAAGAAGTCTGATAACAACTCGTTTGTTTTTCTTTCTTATCTGTCATGACAACTCTCTCCCTTTTGAGATAAGCATGCATCGTTTTTATCACATGATGCTACCTCGTTCTGCACTTCATGAAATACAACATCAAACATTGTGAGTAACTGTTCGATTTGTGCATTTCGTAAAGAATAGTAGACATACTTTCCTTCTTGTCTTCCAAGAATAATGCCACATCCTTTTAAACAGTTCAGGTGTTGGGATATATTTGACTGATTTCCTTTGATAATTCCTACAATTTCAGATACCGTTTTTTCCCCATCCATCATACATTGAAGAATCTGAAGCCTTGTTTTATCAGCAAAGCCACGGATAAATTTGGCTTTTATATCTAAATAATTTGTATTGAACAATTGTATTCACTCCAATCGTATTAGTCATTACTAATATGTTTATTCTTCATTCATATTAGCATTCACTAATATGTGTGTCAAAATAATTTTGAAAAAGTCTGAAAAATATTGTTTACGCTATTTTTAACTATGAAGAGCTAGGGATAAATTGGATAAAAATCCCTTGACGTGGAAAAGAGGAATGCTACAATGAATGAAAAAACAAATGATTATATGAACAATCGTTCATATAATGAACTTACTAAGTAATGAATATGGGGGATGCGTGTTAGATGTTATTGTGATTGGTGCTGGGCAAGCTGGTTTAAGTAGGGGCTATTACTTGCAAAAAGTAGGCTACGATTTTGTAATACTTGATGAAGAAAAACGAATTGGAGACTCATGGAGAAACAGGTATGATTCTTCGGTTCTATTTACACCTAAGTCATATAGTTCATTGCCAGGGATGCAGTTAGAAGGAGATGGAAATACGTTTCCTACAAAAGATGAAATTGCAGACTACCTTGAAACGTATGCTGTTCATTTTTCGTTACCAGTTCAGTTGGAAACTTTAATAAATTGTAAAGGTAGATTGTTTTCAGTTGATTATATAAGTAGTTAGTTATATACTTATTTCAAGGGAGAGGAAATTAAAAATAAATCCTTTTAACGAATATTACGTTTAATTTCCACTCAATATATAAGTATATGCTTATTTGATTATATAAGGGTAGGTGTTGGTATGGAAAAAACAGTTATAGAGTTAACAAAAGCATCGCAGTTATTGAAACTATTAGGGGACAAAACAAGGTTAACGATTGTATCTATTCTAAAACAGCGTGAATGCTGTGTCTGTGAACTTTTCGAAGTATTTGATATGAGTCAACCTTCTATCAGTCAGCATCTTCGAAAGTTAAAGGATTTAGGTTTAGTGCAAGAAGAGCGCAGAGGTCAATGGATTTATTATTCTTTAAACCAAACAAGTGATTTATATAAGCTTTTGGAAGATATTTTAGCACATGTACCAGATCAAACAGAGAAAATCAAACAAATTGAGAAGAGCAATCCTACACTCCGGTGTGGTTGTTAATAAATAGTTAGAAAGGGAAGTGAGAAGGGTGAGCAACACGGGGAAAAAACGTCTGTCTTTCCTAGATCGGTATCTAACTCTTTGGATTTTTCTTGCGATGGCAGTAGGGATTGGAGTTGGATATCTATCCCCTGGATTCGTTGATGGAATGAATAGTCTACAGGTAGGAACAACTTCTATCCCACTTGCGATTGGCTTAATTTTAATGATGTACCCGCCGCTCGCGAAAGTTCGCTATGAAGAGATGGGACGCGTTTTTAAAGATGTAAAAGTATTAGTATTATCACTCGTGCAAAACTGGATTATTGGTCCTATTCTTATGTTTGCCTTGGCAATTATATTTTTACAGGATAAGCCAGAATATATGGTTGGATTAATCATGATTGGTCTAGCACGTTGTATCGCGATGGTGATTGTATGGAATGACCTTGCGAAAGGTGATACAGAGTATGCAGCAGGGTTAGTTGCTTTTAACTCTGTATTCCAAATGTTATTTTTCTCAGTATACGCGTATGTGTTTGTAACAGTCATTCCAGAATGGTTAGGAATTGAAGGAGCTGTTGTAGATATTACAATGGCAGAGGTTGCAAAATCAGTCTTTATTTATTTAGGAATTCCTTTCATCGCAGGAATGTTAACACGTTTTATCTTTGTAAAAACAAAAGGGCGAGAATGGTATGAAAAAGTATTCATACCAAAGATTAGTCCAATTACATTAGTCGCATTATTATTTACAATCATTGTGATGTTCTCATTAAAAGGGGAAGTGATTGTTAGCGTACCATTTGATGTTGTACGTATTGCGATTCCATTACTTATTTATTTTGTAGTGATGTTCTTTGTTTCTTTCTTTATGGGCAAAAAAATCGGTGCAAGTTATGGGGTATCAACAACATTAGCGTTTACGGCTGGAAGTAATAACTTTGAATTAGCGATTGCTGTAGCTGTAGGGGTATTTGGAATCCAGTCTGGTGCAGCGTTTGCTGCAGTTATCGGACCTTTAGTTGAGGTACCAGTTATGATTGCACTTGTAAATGTAGCACTTTGGTTCCAGCGTAAATACTTTCAAACACAACCAAAATAAATATTCATAATAAAGGTGGAATTATCATGGAAAACAAGGAAACAATTTACTTTTTATGCACAGGAAACTCATGTCGTAGCCAAATGGCAGAAGCTTGGGGCAAAAAATATTTAGGTAACAAATGGAATGTACTTTCTGCTGGTATTGAGGCGCACGGAGTAAATCCGAATGCAATTAAAGCAATGAAAGAAGTAGACAATGATATTACGGACCAAACATCTGATATCATTGACCGCGATATTTTAGATAAAGCAGATCTTGTTGTAACACTTTGTGGTCATGCAAATGATGTATGTCCGACAACACCACCCCATGTAAAACGTGTTCACTGGGGATTTGATGATCCAGCTGGTCAAGATTGGTCTGTATTCCAAAAAGTTCGTGATGAGATTGGCGAACGTATTAAAAAATTCGCTGAAACAGGAGAATAATTGAAAACAAAATAAGCCGAGAATCCTTTCTCGGCTTATTTTGTAAAGAAGGGGAGAAATCAGAGATGAAAAAAATTGAAATTTTTGATCCTGCAATGTGTTGCTCTACGGGAGTTTGCGGACCAAGTGTTGATCCGGAATTAATTCGTATCTCAGTTGCTGTAAACAATTTAAAGAATAAAGGTATTAATGTTACTCGTTATAATCTTGCAAGTGAACCAGATGCTTTTGCGAATAACAGTGTCATTAGTCAATTATTAATGGATAAAGGACCAGACGTGTTACCTGTAACTTTGGTAGATGGAAAAGTAGTAAAAGAAAAAGGTCATCTTACAAATGAAGAGCTTGTACAGTTAACCTATATAACGGAAGAAGAGTTGAGTCAAAAGCCAGTCGTACGTTTAAAGCTAAACGTGAAAAAATAGAGAAAGAAGTGAAAGGCAATGACAAACTTATACAATCCAAACACAATAACATTCACACCATTTCTATTCTTTACTGGTAAAGGCGGAGTAGGAAAAACATCTACTGCATGTGCAACAGCAATTACTTTAGCTGATATGGGGAAACGTGTTTTGTTAATTAGTACTGACCCAGCTTCTAATTTACAAGATGTGTTTGAAATCGAACTAACCAACAAACCGAAAGTAATTCCTAATGTTCCGAACCTACAAGTAGCTAACTTGGATCCAGAAACAGCGGCTTATGAATATAAAGAACGTGTTGTTGGCCCATATCGCGAGAAATTGCCAGATACGGTGATTGCTACGATGGAAGAGCAATTATCCGGAGCTTGTACAGTAGAAATTGCAGCATTTGATGAGTTCTCTACGTTACTTACAAATAAAGAGCTAACATCGAAATTCGATCACATTATCTTTGATACAGCACCAACAGGTCATACATTACGTCTTCTTCAGCTCCCAACGGCTTGGAGTGGTTTCTTAGAAGAAAGTACACATGGAGCTTCTTGTTTAGGACCATTAGCAGGACTTGGAGATAAAAAAGAGTTATATAGTCATACGGTTCAAGCGTTATCTAATCCGAAGCAAACAATGTTGTTGCTTGTTACACGCCCTGATAGTTCTCCGTTACAAGAAGCGCAACGAGCAGCTAAAGAATTAAAAGAAATTGACGTTAGCAACCAATATCTACTTGTAAATGGCATCTTGAAAGACTATGTGCAAGATGATGGTGTTTCAAAAGCATTGTTTATGAGACAATTACGTGCGTTAGAAAACATGGCAGAAGAATTAAAAGGTCTTCCGACTTATGAAATTCCATTAGTACCGTTTAATGTTACTGGCATAGATAATATGAGAAAATTGGTTCGACCAATAGAGAATTTTTCAATTTTAGATGAAGAACAACAAGAGGTTGCTGTACCTTCTCTTCAAAATTTGATTGCAGATCTTTCTGAGACTGGAAAAAGAGTTATTTTTACAATGGGAAAAGGTGGAGTGGGAAAAACAACTGTAGCCTCGGCAATTGCAGTTGGTCTTGCTGAAAAGGGCCATCATGTACATTTAACTACAACTGATCCAGCAGCCCATATTGATTATGTCATGCATGGAGAACAAGGAAATATTACGATTAGTCGAATTGATCCGAAGGTAGAAGTAGAAAATTATCGTAAGGAAGTCATTGAGCAAGCAAAAGAAACGGTAGATGAAGAAGGCTTAGCTTATTTAGAAGAAGATTTACGTTCACCTTGTACAGAGGAAATTGCAGTCTTCCGTGCTTTAGCCGACATTGTTGAGAAAGCAAATGATGAAATTGTGGTAATTGATACAGCGCCAACAGGTCATACATTATTGTTACTGGATGCGGCACAAGCGTATCATAAGGAAATTGTACGCTCTTCTGGTGAAGTACCGCAGTCTGTGAAAAACTTATTACCACGTCTTCGTAATCCAGAGGAAACAAGTGTTGTCATCGTAACATTAGCGGAGGCTACGCCAGTACATGAAGCAAGCCGTCTACAAGGAGACTTAAAACGTGCAAATATTAATCCAAAATGGTGGGTTATCAATCAAAGTTTTTATGCAACACATACAAGTAATCCAGTGTTAAGAGGAAGGGCGCAGTCTGAAGTAGAGTGGATTCAAGCGGTTCAAAAGGAATCACAAAATAACTGTGTTATCATCCCTTGGCAATCGGAAGATATTGTGGGATATGAAAAGCTTAAATCTTTAGTAAAATAAAAAATTTGCATAGTTATGTGAAGGGGAGAAATGAAAATGAATATTACAGATAAAGCAAAAGAGTTTATTGAAAGTGCCATGAAAGAAAACGATGTTTCAACACTACGTTTTACATTTGAGGGTGCTGGATGTTGTGGACCAAGCTACGGTATTAATTTAGGAGAAGCGCAAGAAAATGATGTAACAGAAACAGTAAATGGTATTGATGTTGCCATAGATCCAAAGGTCGTTGAAATTGTAAATACATTGACATTAGACTATGTAGAAGATCAACAAGGTGCAGGTCTTGTGATAAGTGGCGGATCGAATTGCTGCTAAATAATAATTAAGGAGTCTAACAACCATGACTAACTATCACGAACTCGTAAAAGGAAAAGTATATATTGGCGGAGTTGACGCTATACAAGAAGCAGTGAAAAAGCATGGAATTACAGAGGTATTTGACTTACGTGCTGGAGGAGAAGAACCAGAAGGGTTTCCAGCTGAAACTAATCGTCATGCTTATCCAATTGTAGAAGGTATAGAAGGACAGGATGAATCAGTACGAAGTGCAATTGGAGCAGTCAAAGAGGCAATAGAACAAGGGAAAACAGTATACTTCCATTGTTCAGGTGGACGTAATCGTACAGGTACAGTTGCTACAGGATTATTACTAGAATTAGGTCACGCTTCAAGTGTGGAAGAGGCAGAACAACAAGTAAAGGCAATTCGCTCAATCATTGCAATTAAGCCAGAATTGAAACAAGTATTGCATAATTTATATCATGTAGCTTTGAAATAAAGTTTGACTAAAATAATGTTATTAATATTGATAAACCAACAAAAGAAAAGAGCCTGTTTTGAAAAAAGTTCGCTCAAAACAAGCTCTTTCCACGTTAAATTGAATAGTTGTTTTATAAAAAAGTCTGACCAGTCTGTGTTCCTTCTTCAACTAACACACCAATTTGCTTAATATTCTACTTTAAAAGTTTTGAGGATTTTCGACATATAAACCTAAAATATATCCACAATTCGAACAGAAATATGAAGATATTGGTGAAGATTTACTTCTTGGATTGTCATAGGAAAACATATGAACCACTCCGTTGCCTGCACTTATAATCCCTTTTTCAATCTGATTAGCATTACACTTAGGACATACTTTCTCTTCCAAAATTTTTTCACTCCAATCTTTTATTCAAGTTCCATCTCCATATATATTTTAACAAGAATTTGAAATGTATTGTTCCACTAAACTGCCTCTTTAGTTCCTTAAGAATAATTCCAAAATCACAGATAGTTTTCAGTTAATCTTTTATCCAAACGGTGCAACTTTGTTTTAAATGGTATAACTTTCTTTAAAACGATACGACTTTATTTCAAATCCACAATTTGTATTATTTTTCATTTGATTTATCCTTAAAAAGAACGTTGTATGTTTCATCTTTTTCACTCAATGTAGCGAAAACAGGAAAAATCCACAAGAATAATGGATCTACGTTGAGTAATCTCGTTCCTGAAAATTGTCTTAATGTATCAGCTGACAGATATTGAGTTTGAAGACAATACGGGCAGTCTTTCCCTTCTCTTTTAAAGAACAATGACCATACCTGCAAAGCGTTCCATCTTCTTTTGCAATTTGTGCAACGCGTCATAAAAACTTCCTCCTTCTATATTTATCGTTTAAAACTTATAGTTAGAGTGTTTCTTCTACAAACAAAAGTCTACTGTTCCTATATGCTGTACAGCGACTTATATACTTATACCGCTTCCTTAATTGCAAAACATAACTGAAAATATTTCTTTATATTTCCAATTATATCATCCACCAAAAGACATATACCCTTTTAAACACTTACAAGTGTACTTATATTTCAAAGCTACCATTCATAGTTGTGATTGTTAGCTTTAGTTGTTGCTTTAAAATAAAGTTTGTTCAAAAGTACTTACCAAGCCCTTATTTTGTGGTAAGTAAAGAGAATCCATTTTAAAAAAAGAATAATCAAAATGGATTTCTATCAAACAGATTTAAGTTTTCATTTTATTAAAAAGTTTAATCAAACTTACTTGGAATTTTTGGATTGAAAGAATAAAGCATTGCATCTTTTTTAGAAACGTCGCAACTTTCTTCAAAACTTCGCGTCTTTTTTAGAAACATCGTAACTTTATTTCAAATCCACATATCAAAGCATAGAAGTAAAATAGATACCTTTTTATAAGGTATCTATTTTCACTTTGTTGAAAAAAGATTATGTCAAAGAAAATGCCAAATTTTTTTGGCATTTTCTTTGATTTATATTTGTTTTATGAAGTAGTTTCTTCTATAATTTGATGTGTTAGGTGTAAACCAACTCGCTTAAGTGAGCGAAGTTTGGTCCACTTTTTTAAGTTTTGTATGATGGCCGTCATCAAAACTTGTGCTTTAACTTTTTGAACTCCACGGTATCGCGCATAGCGCAAACCGTGGAGTTCTTTACTATGTGCGAAACTCAGTTCCACCGTAGATGGACGAACAGAGCGGAGAATTTTCCCTCTTATAGACAAGCGTTGTTCTCTTAAGTGATCATAAATTTCTTGATGAATCGAAATTCGTAATACACGATCTTGATTTTCTTTGTTCGCAAATGGACAGGCCTGACAACTCCCTTTAAGTGGTTTGAATTCATGATAACCTTGCCGATTTGTTGTTTTATAATAAAATGGTACACCGCAAGGGCAGGCATAGAGTTCTTCATTTACTTGTTTAAAGTGATAACGACGACACTTCGGATGTTCTTTTGTCGTGAATCGGCGATAAGATATGTAGACAAAGAAGTGACGGCGAAATAGCCTGCGCGCAAGGGAGGCGTTGTAGTATCCTGAATCAAGGGCGATTTCTCCCGCATACTTTCCAAATAATTGTTTTAACCATTCAATTTGTTCAATTAACTTGCGATGTCCCGGAACATTCGCAGCGGTGATATCTGTGGCAATGATGAAATTATGAAATGAATCGACTACTCGATGTTCAAAATAAGCAAATCGTCCGCGTTGGTCATGTTTAACGGATAAACGTGCGTCAGGATCTACTGGACTAATATTTGTCTGTTTTTCTTCTATTTTTGAACGCTTCGCTAGTAAAGGTTTTTTCCCACGACGTAAACGGTGATCGTTAATAATCGCTAAATCTTTATCGTTTTCTTCTATTATCTTCTCCTCTATCAAGATTTCACGTATACGTTTATTTGCATTCGCTTTTAATTCGGTTTCATCTGCCACCCATGTTTCGTTCGCAATAAACCCTTCTTGATGAATCAAACGAAGACAATGCTGAAAAAGCTCTTCCCAAAATATCGTGTTTCGTAAACGTTGCGAAAGAAACTTAGAAATAGTTGAGTGATCTGGAATTTTTTCTTTTGGAGAAATGCCTAAAAACCAATGATATGTCGCATTCTGTTTTACTTGATTACATGTAAAACGAACCGAACGAAAGCCCTCTAAATATTGAATCAATAATATTTTTACTAACATAATTGGATCTCTCGTTGGGCGACCAATACGATGAGGATAGAATACTTCTAACTGCCTTGTCACAAAATCCCAATCCATTATTTGATCTATTTTCACTAAATGATGCGAAGCATCATACATCATTTCATAGTACTTTCGATTTTCTTCAACTTTTTTCATGGAATATGTAACATACATAAAAACTCTCCTCGCTTCATTTCATTCACGAGGAGAGTTTATCGGAATTTTTAGTTTTTGTCTATTGACTAGATTGTTTTTCAACAGTATGAATAAATGCCCATTTGTAATGGGCATTTATTTTTATTTTAGTCCACAACTTTCTTGTAATCAAACAGGTATTTGTATAGTTACAACAAAAATATAGAACATACAAGAAAGGTGTATGGTAATGTTATTTTGTTTTTTTGGCATTAAACAAACTTCTAAAAATGTTATTTAAGGGTCTGAAATAGTTCTTATATCAACTAATAACGTTATTAATCTTCATATACCCTTCAGTATATACAGATGACCTCTTAATTCTTCCCACATATGCTGAAGGGCTTCCAATATCATGCTCCATGGCTGCGCCCCTTTTGGAATATTAGTAATACTTACTTACAAATTAAAATCTTTAATTTTATTTAATTATAATTTATAAGTATACTTAACGTAACAATATTTTGAATATTCACAATAGTTACTATTCAATCGCTTGCATATCAATAAAGGGGGGAATCATTTAATGGGTTATAATTTAGACGAAAATCTGAAAAGAAGTGCAAGTAATTTCCCAGACAGTATCGCTTATATCTATAGAGATAAAAGTGTTACTTATAAGGAACTAAATCAGCAGGTAGAACGATTGGCTACTGGGTTGTCTGCCCGGGGAATCGGGAAGGGAGATGGAGTGGCTCTTTTATTAGGAAATAGCCCTGAATTTCTCATTACGTACTACAGCATTTTACGACTAGGTGCATTTGTAGTTCCGATGAATCCTTTGTATACCAAAGAGGAAATCAACTACATTTTAGACGATAGCCAAGCTAAAGCGGTTATTGCTCACGTATCTGTAGAACCGAAGTTGTCAGAAGTAAAGGAACAATTGAAAAATCTAAAGCTAGTCATTTATACAGATGCCGAGGATCAGGAATTTACATGGGAGCATCTGATGGAAACAAGCAATAATGATTGTCTAAGCCCTTTCATTGATCAGGAAGACCTTGCAGTCATTTTATACACATCAGGAACAACAGGGAAACCAAAGGGTGCGATGTTATCGCATCGGAATTTGGCTTCGAATGCAGACGCCATTTCAGAATTAATTGAACTTCATGGTAAAGATTGTGTAGTAGCTGTTCTACCAATGTTTCATGTTTTCTGTATGACTATTTGTCTGAATGCACCAATTGCTTGCGGGGCAACTGTCCTGATCCTACCTAAATTCAGCCCTCTTGATGTGATCAGTACCATTCTAGAAAAAAAGGCAACAGTGTTTGCTGGAGTTCCTACGATGTATAATTTTATCTTGCAATTGCCTGAATCCACTGCGGAAGATTTCTTATCCATTCGTTTGTGTATCTCAGGAGGTGCCTCGATTCCGGTCGAACTGCTACAAAAATTTGAAAAAAAGTATAACGTTTTTATCTTGGAAGGGTATGGCCTTTCGGAAACTGCGCCTCTTGTCGCTATTAATCCTTTAAAGGGAACCCGCAAACCAGGCTCTATCGGCCTAAATATACCAGGCCTCAAGAGCAAAATTGTCAATGAGGACGGAAAAGAATTGCCCAGAGGAGAAGTCGGTGAATTAGTAGTTCAAGGGCTAAATGTAATGAAGGGATACTTGAGGATGCCGGAAGCTACATCAGCTGCCTTAATAGATGGATGGTTTTATACTGATGATTTAGCAACAATGGATGAAGAAGGATACATCTACATCGTTGATCGCAAGAAGGACATGATTCTTGTTGGTGGATACAATGTATATCCTCGTGAAGTGGAGGAAGTTCTGTATCAACATCCTGCTGTTGTAGAGGCGGCCGTAATCGGAGTTTCCGATGGAGGATACGAAGAAATCGTAAAAGCTTATGTCGTAGTCAATGATGAGCAGATTACCATGAATGACATTATTCGATTCTGTCAGGATAAGCTGGTGAAGTACAAGCTTCCTAGACAAGTGGAGTTTTCTAAAGAGTTACCTAAGAACTCAACAGGGAAAATTTTGCGCAGAGAGTTAAGACAATTAATTGAAGTTAAGTAAGAAACTAACTAACCGTATTATTGAAGGAGGATTATTTATGTCGTCCATTTTAAAGGAAAAAGTTCAAGGACTAGTAGCGTGGAAAGGTATTGATCTAGCTAAAGATGATTCATGGGTTTATTATTTGTCCGAGAAAATGATCGCATATATTGAAAACGCTTTATTTCATGTTAAACAAAAGGGTTTACAAGCCCCTAATTTTAACAAGGAGGACTTCCTGATTCCGAATCTCTCTGACGAAATTGCGTACTTTCAGGAAGAACTAGAGAATGGGAGGGGGTTCCTATTAATTCGTGGATTGCCAAAGGAAAGGTATACGGATGAAGAAGCGAGCATCATTTATTGGGGTCTCGGACTTCACATGGGCATCCCGGTATCGCAAAACGCAAATGGTGACCTCTTAGGGCACGTCATTGATCAAGGTCTTAGCTTAGAAAATTCAAATGTACGCGGTTACCAAACGAAACTGCATCTTCCTTTTCACGCAGATGGATCTGATGTCGTCGGATTATTAAGCCTTCGAAAAGGGAAATCTGGGGGTTTCAGTAGTATCATAAGTTCAATGGCTGTTTATAATGAAATTCTTGAGAAGTACCCAGAGTATCTAGGAATTCTCTGTCGTCCATTCATCTTTGATCGTCGTGGTGAGGAATCGCCAGGTGAATCACCAGTATTTACATCACCAATTTTTAGTTACTATGATGGTAAATTGAGCTGCAGATATGTTCGTACATTTATAGAATCAGCACAAGCGAAAACAGGTATCCATTTGTCAAAAGTTGAAATTGAAGCGTTAGACATACTGGATTCCATCCTTCATGATGAAAATATGCATTATAATATGATGTTGGAAGAAGGTGATATGCAATTCGTCAATAATTATACAGTTCTTCACTCACGTACTCAATACGAAGACTATGAAGAACCGGAACGCAAACGCCATTTATTAAGATTATGGCTCACGATGCCAAATGGCCGAGAAATTGCACCTGATTTCGCGATGTTTATTGATGAGGAAACAGGTAAAGCGGGTCGCGGCGGTATTCCCGTCCGTGGAAAAACATCTGGCGGTATTGTAGAAAACTTGAAGTAATTGGGTTTAAATCCGATAGACTTATCTATATAAACCGTTTCATAAGAACAACAATTAATTCATGTAATGGGGAGCACCTTTTCAGATGTCAGGAAAAGGTTTTCCCTTGATGGTAAAATAAGGGGGATTTATACGTTGAGCACTCCAAAATATTCTTGGATTATATTATTATTTCTAGTTGCTTCAGGTATGATTAACCAAGTTGATAAAATTGTTATTGGTTTGGTTTCCGTTCCCCTAATGAAAGAGTTACATTTAAGTCCTTCACAATGGGGATTGGTGGGAAGTTCCTTCTTTTGGTTCTTTACCTTTTCCTCTATCATTCTTGGTGGTATGGCCGATTCCAAAAACACGAAAAAAATGTTAACTTGGATGTCACTTACATGGTTAATTGTTCAATTTCTCACACCTTTTGTTTCCAGTCTGTCTTTGCTAGTCTTTACAAGAATGATCTTGGGAGCAGGCGAAGGTCCAGCCCCTGCCCTATCTACGGCAATAATGGGAAAATGGTTCCCGAAACACAGACATGGTATAGGCTTTGGTGCTGTTCTGTTAGGAACGACAGGCGGATCAGCTATTGCTTCGCCATTATTAATCTCCTTAATCAATCAATATGGATGGAGATCTGCTTTTATAGCCATGGGGATTGTTGGACTTATTGTGCTAGTTTTATGGGTCATTTTCGGTAAAGAAAGTCCACAAGAAATTGGGTTGCCTTCATTTCATCAAGAGGAGCAGCATTCATCAGCCCTCTCTAAGGTTTCTTGGCGTCAGTTTCTTCCGCATCTTTTGTCTAAAAATTTTGCTTTTACCGTTTTATGTGGAGGTTGTGCCTATTGGTTATTGTCCGTTCAAGCAATATGGTTTCCGGCATACTTTACCAAAGTTCAACATTTTAATGGTCAAACATTAAAACTAGCCGTGTCGTTACCTTTTCTTTTCGCTGCCATTAGCCAAATCGGATTTTCCATGCTATCAGACCGGATTTATCGCAAAACTGGGGATATTCGTAAAGCACGAATAAATCTTGCCGGTTCCATGATGGTACTATCTGCTCTTTGTGTATATCTAGCGAATGCTGTAAATTCAACTGCCGTGTCCATCCTGTTCTTCACCCTTGCTCCAGGTTTCGCATATGTCATTCTTTCACTCGCACCCGCAATATTAATGGATTTTTTTTCTCCCAAAAACATCGGAAAAGCACAAGGGACGTTCATTGCTCTTTCTAGTTCAACAAGTATTATTGCTCCACTCGTATTCGGGTATTTCATCCAATATGCAGCGACTGAGGCAATAGGATATCGTTATGGATTTCAAGTAACTGCTTTGGGTATGTTTGTTATCGGATTATTGTTTTGGATCGTTGTACGTCCCGCAAAGCAAAGCAACACAACAATAAAAGCAGAGGAGCAAGTAAGGTACAGTAATAACTTCAATGAAGAATCGTCTTAGTTAGTGGATATACCATATTGAGGAAAGGTGACCATAACTATGTTGATTGATTATTTGGTCAATGAATCTATTACTTAGTTTTTTGAAAGGGTTAGTTTGTGAGATTGGATGACGGTATATATTAATACAACTTAATTATAAATTAAAAATAACAATTTTATTTAATTTATAATTATAAGTATACTAAAGGGAAGAAAATTCTAAATATTCAGTCATAATACGGATGTAAACGTTATTAATGTTTTGGGAGATAGCGAGAGGTTCGGGTCCAAGGGTGATTAAGATGCTTCTCTTTTCTTCAGTGTTAACGCTAAAAAAATTCAGTCATCTTAAGTAAGAAAATAACCAACTTAATAAAGGAGGATTATTTATGTCGATCATTTTAAAGGAAAAAATTCAAGAGCGTTCAGCGTGGAAGGGTATTGAACTAGCTAAGGATGATTCATGGATTTATTATTTGTCCGAGAAAACGATTGCTGCACTTGAGAAGGCTGTATTACATGTTCAGCGTAAGGGATTAAAAGCACCTGATTTTGGAAAAGAGGATTTCCCGATTTCGGATCTTGCTGACGAAATCACTTACTTTGTTGACGAGCTGGAGAATGGTAGAGGGTTCCTATTGATTCGTGGATTGCCAATGGAACGTTATACTGATGAAGAAGCGAGCATCATTTACTGGGGTCTCGGACTTTACCTAGGTATTCCAATCATTCAAAGCAAAAAAGGTGACCTTTTAGGGCATATCAAAGACGTAGGTCTCGACTTTAAAAATACAAGTGTACGTGGTTACCAAACGAATGTACACCTTCCTTATCACACAGACCTTGCTGATGTAGTTGGCTTACTATGCCTTCGCAAAGCAAAATCTGGTGGTTTAAGTAGCATCGCAAGTTCTATAGCTATTTATAATGAAATTCTTGAGAAGTACCCAGAGTATCTTGGAATTCTTTATCGTCCATTCTTCCATGATCTTCGCGGGGAAGAAACACCAGGTTCATCTCCAGTAGTTTCATCACCAATCTTTAGTTATTACGATGGTAAATTGAGCTGCAGATGGATACGAAATTATATCGAATCTGCACAAACGAAAACAGATGTTTCTTTGACGAAATTAGAAATCGAAGCATTTGATTTACTAGATTCCCTTACTCATGATAAGAACATGCATATTGATATGATGATGGAACCAGGTGATATGCAATTTGTTAATAATTATACAGTTATGCATTCACGCACAGTATTTGAAGATTATGAAGAAGATGACCGCAAACGTCATTTATTAAGATTGTGGCTTATGATGCCAAATGGTCGAAAAATTGCCCCGGATTTCGAGTTTTATATCGGAGGAGTACCTGTAAATAGATAAAGTGAAACTTCTATCAGTGGGGGGCTTCATCCCCCGCAGATGGAAAGCTCGTTTTCTTATATCAAGCGGTATGGTGATTTTATTCATCGAAATAAGGTGAATAAAATCACCATTGTATGTTTTTTAATGATGAAGTTAATGTGAAGGTTTCAGGACAAGAATAAAGGTTTAGGAAATATCCGAGTTAGTCTTAAAATCAATTGAAGTGAGGATGATGTTTCTTGGCAAATTTAGATCCGCAGGCAGAAAAATATTTACAAGCATTTAATCAGATGCCGCCTATTCGTACGATGGATCCTAAGGCAGTAAGAGATATGCTTTCCAATGCACCGCGCCCTGCTGTAAAATTAGATCTGGTTTCAAAGGTAGAAAATTTAATGATACCGGTAAGTCAAGATGAAGAAATAAAATGTAGGGTATACATACCGGAGGGACAAGGTCCCTTCCCGATATTTATTTACTACCATGGTGGAGGATGGGTTCTAGGAGATATTGAAGTGATGGATGCAAGTTGCCAAATGATTGCAAATAGAACGGCTAGTATTGTCGTATCTGTAAACTATCGTCTCGCTCCAGAGTATAAGTTCCCTACTCCAGTTGAAGACGCATATGCGGCATTGGAATGGGTTTATGAAGAAGGGGCCTCCTTTAACGGAGATGTTACTAGATTGGCAGTCGGAGGGGATAGCGTGGGTGGAAATCTAGCGACAGTAGTTACTATGATGGCTAGAGACAGAAAAGGCCCCGACATCACTGCACAGGTCTTAATCTACCCTGCGACAAATCTTGAGTTTAATACGGAATCCCATCAAACATTTGCAAAGGGATTTGGGCTAGATCGCGAACAGCTGATTTGGTTCCGTGATCATTATTTAAGGAATGATGAGGATAGGTATAATAAATACGCTTCTCCATTGGTTGCTGAAGATTTAAGTGGTCTCCCGCCAGCAATCGTAATCACAGCAGAAAATGATGTGCTTCGGGATGAAGGAATGGCTTATGCCGAACGTCTAAGAAAATTTGGTGTGCAAGTTGAATATGCATGTGAACTCGGTATGATCCACGGCTTTTTTGCACACATGGCTATTTTCTCTAAGAACATTGAATCGACTGTTTCTAAGATTGACAAGTTCTTGAATACTGCTAAATATACAATAGGGATAGATTGAGGTCAAAAAGTTCTAAAAAACGAGCCCCAGCATTTAGCGAGGCTCGTTTTTTAAATACACCATTATTAGTATTCTACGATACAGTTACAATATCAATCCTAGCTTTTTAGTAAAAAACGGTATCTCCAATTCCGCCGGTTACCGAAATGACATCACCAGTAATCGATGCCGCCAAAGGTGAAGCCAGGAAGGTAATGACATTAGCAATTTCTTCTACTGTAATCAAGCGGCCGAGTGCATTGAGTGCTGCCATCTGACGCACAGCCTCTTCGTTAGTGACTCGGTTTCTAAACATTTCCGTATCGACAATCCCTGGATAAACAGCATTGACGTTAATTCCGTGCTTTCCTAATTCCAATGATGCGGATTTTGTTAAATGGACAACAGATGCATTACGTGGACCGGAACTAAAATAATTGCCGCCAATTCTAGCAGCCAGACCACTTATATTTATAATACGTCCCCAATTATTTTCTATCATAAAAGGAGCTACAGCTCGGATACAACGAAAATAGCCCATATACTTTTCTTCAAAATCTTTCAAAATAAGTTCATCTTTAATACTATTAAAATCCTCTGGCTCAAAGCCGCCAACACGGGCTCCACTGTTGATTAAAATATCGATGCCTCCCATTGCTGCTGCTGATTTTTCTACTAAATTTAGGATAGAGTCAGGATCAGTGGTATCTGCCACAATCGGATAGATATTTCTTTTTGTTTCTTGGGCTAATTCCTCTGCAGCAACTTTTAGTGAGGATTCGTTTCTTGAACAAATCGTACAATCTACACCTTCCAGGGCCAACTGGCGGGCAGTAGCTTTACCAATCCCGCGGCTTCCTCCAACAATAAGTGCTTTTTTTTCAGATAACTTTAAGTCCATAGTTCAACCTCCTGTTTTGATTTAACAGTAAAAACCCAAACTTGAAAATCAATTTCCGGAATATTAAATCATTTCTATTTTTGATTCTACAGATAAATTATAATTAAATAAAATTAAAAATTTTAATTTGTAATTAAGTATTACTAATGTAAAATAAAAAAAGCTATTTTGTAAATAATGAAAATAGGACCGATACCTTAGTGAAATGTATCAGTCTATTATTTTTCTTGTACGATCGAATAGGCTCTTCAAGAGGATGAACGCACTCCTATTCTCGTTTATCCCGCTATTCGTGGCCACCTCAAGGTTGAGAGAAGCGAAGAAGATAGAGAAGAATAGTTGCCCGTAAAAGCCCGATTGGTGAGAGTTTTCCATCAATGGAGGATAAAGAAAACCCCAATTTTCACTTTATTGAGGGAAGGAGGGGAGATACATGACAAAATTTGAAGCACTGAATCTGCAGATTTACTAGTAATGTTATCAATCTGGGGCCAGAAAATATTTTTAGTTCAATTACTTTCGTGGAGTTTAGTAAGTAGGCTGTCTCTTTTGTTTCTTTGAGATTTACAAGTATTAGATTAGAATGATTCTATCTTCACCGGTTGATACAGCACGATGTGCCTGTGAGTGATTAAACATTTTTAGTCTTAATTCCATTTCTAAGTTGGCAATGGGCTGGTTAATCGTGAATTGGGCCATATGAAGATTCCATGCTAATGTAGGTAGAGAGCTGTGTTTTGTGATTTTAATAATATGTTGTAATTGTTTACTGTCTATAACTGTACCCCTTTTTGAATATTAGTAATACTTACTTGTACATTAAAATTTTTAATTTTATTTAACTGAAAATTATGAATATAATGAATTAAATAACAATTAATGCAATTCTAATGGTTGTTATTTAAAACGCTTTCATACAGGTAAAGGAGGGGGGACAGCACTTAAAAAGTTATAATTTATATGTGCAATTTGTTAATAATTATACCGTTCTTCATTCACGTACTGTATACGAAGATTATGAAGAACCGGAACGCAAACGTCATTTACTAAGATTGTGGCTTAAGATGCCAAATGGCCGAGAAATTGCACCTGAATTTGCGATGTTTATTGATGATAAGACAAGTAAAGCAGGTCTCGGTGGTATTCCCATACGTGGAAAAACAGCTGGTGGTATTGTAGAAAACTTAAGGTAAGGGGGAGATTTTTATATTGAACACCCCAAAATATTCTTGGATTATATTATTATTTCTAGTTGCTTCTGGTATGATCAACCAAGTTGATAAAATTATCATTGGTTTGGTTTCCGTTCCTGTAATGAAAGAGTTACATTTAAGTCCTTCACAATGGGGATTGGTGGGAAGTTCCTTCTTTTGGTTTTTTACCTTTTCCTCTATCATTCTTGGTGGTATGGCCGATTCCAAAAACACGAAAAAAATGTTAACTTGGATGTCGCTGGTATGGTTGACTGTTCAACTTGTTACACCTTTTGTTTCTAGTCTGTCTCTGCTAGTGCTTACAAGGATGCTCTTGGGAGCAGGCGAAGGCGCAGCTCCTGCTCTATCAACGGTTATAGTGGGGAAATGGTTCCCAAAACATAGACATGGTATAGGATTTGGCGCTGTTCTCTGTGGAGCAACAATTGGGCCTGCAATTGCTTCACCATTATTAATCTCCCTAATCAATCAATATGGATGGAAATCTGCTTTTATAGTCATGGGCATTGTTGGAATGATTGTATTAGTTTTATGGGTCATTTTCGGTAAAGAAAGTCCACAAGAAATCGGGTTGCCTTCTTTTCATCAAGAGGAGCAGCATTCATCAACCCTCTCCAAGGTTTCTTGGCGTCAGTTTTTTCCTCAGCTTTTATCTAAAAATTTTGTTTTTATCATTTTGTGTGGAGGTTGTGCCTATTGGTTATTGTCTGTTCAAGCGATATGGCTTCCGGCATACTTTACCAAAGTTCAACATTTTAATGGTCAAACATTAAAACTAGCCGTGTCTTTACCTTTTCTTTTCGCTGCCATTAGCCAAATCGGATTTTCCATGCTATCAGACCGGATTTATCGCAAAACTGGGGATATTCGTAAAGCACGAATAAATCTTGCCGGTTCCATGATGGTGCTATCTGCTCTTTGTGTGTATCTAGCAAATGCTGTGAATTCAACTGCTGTGTCCATCCTGTTCTTCACCCTTGCTCCAGGCTTTGCGTATGTCATTCTTTCACTCGCACCCGCAATATTAATGGATTTTTTTTCTCCCAAAAACATCGGAAAAGCACAAGGGACCTATGTTGCTCTTGCAAGCTCAACAAGTATTATTGCTCCGCTCGTATTCGGGTATTTCATCCAGTATGCAGCGACTGAGGCAATGGGATATCGTTATGGATTTCAAGTAACTGCTTTGGGTATGTTCGTTATCGGATTATTGTTTTTGATTGTTGTACGTCCCGCGAAGCAAAGTCAGACAACAATAAAAGCAGAGGAGCAAGTAAGTATGTGAACTACACACCACTTAGCAAAGCTTGAAGTGGGTGCTTCTTGGGAAGTAGATACTTTTATTAGCTATCTATATTTACCAAGCTATCCCCGTCGCACCGACGGTTCGTATTTGTAGCACAAAAAATACCAATTTCAGTTCTTGGTAAGAACCCACCGCATTTTAGCGATTATGACTGTTTTATCCATATCAACGTCATGGCTTGGTTTTCGCTATTTTGATATGGTGACGAGTTGATTGAAGATTTTACGATACGAATCTTTTCTCGTATCAACCTCATATCTTCAGTTTTCAAAGAACAATCTGTATGTAATGAGTTTACTACAATCTTTTGGCTAGTGCCAAACCGAAATTCATCTCCCACCTACCGTTGGGCTATCGCCCTGCACACGCTTGAGGAAGGAGACTTCTTTCGGAAAACGTTAAAAATTAATGATGGATTGAGGAGGGAAAGAAAGGAGTAAATATGAAAAGGAGGTTACATAAATGGATCGTTGTGTACATTGTCATGAAGAATTAGCCATTATGGAGCGCAATCGCAGTGAGTGCTGGAATTGTCAAGAGAAGATGTCCGAGACTTACTCTGATGATTATATTGAAGTAGAAGATAAAGTAAAATAGATTGCACGACAGAATTTGGAGCTTCGCAGGTAGCAAAAAAAAGCAGGGTATCCTCTGATTGAACCAACTCAAAAGAAATATTTAAGTGCTTATGAATCACCAAATCAATTGGAAGGATTTCACCTTTTATGACAGGGGGATAATTTTTCATTACGAAATCAGGAGCAAATGTCATAATCGAACTTTCAATGTTGACTTGGAAAACTCTGTCCATATGTATGGTAATTGTTCAATATTGATATTGTACTCCTTTTTGAATATTAATAATATTTATTTACACATTAAAATCTTTAATTTTATTTAATTATAACTTATGAGTATAATCAATAACATGATGAGTTTTAAAAATTTTGAATATTATAAATTCAGGGGGGCTAGAATGTCATCTAAACAATTGTTTGATTTAACAGGACAGACAGCAATGGTTACCGGAGGTAGTAGCGGGTTAGGGCGTGTAATGGCACTGGCGTTGGCTGAGGCCGGTGCAAATGTGGTAGTTTGCTCACGTCGTATAGAAGTTTGCGAAGAAGTTGTGAAAGAGATCGAGGCGTTAGGAGGACAAGCACTTGCTTTATCATTGGATGTAACAGTTCCTGAATCTATCGCTCAAGGTGTGGAGATAGCGGTTTCTCATTTTGGAAAAATCGAAATTTTAGTTAACAGTAGCGGAACGGTTTTTGAAACACCTGCTACGGACATGCCTTTAACACAATGGCAAGCTATGCTCGATACAAATGTGACAGGAACATTTTTAATGTGTCAGGCTGTAGGAAGACATATGATAGACAACGAATACGGAAAAATCATTAACATTTCTTCTTCAATCGGCTTTAAAGGTACTGACCCAGAAGCTGTAGATTCTGTAGGATATACAACAAGTAAAGGTGCAGTTATGACTTTAACGAAGGATCTTGCAGTTAAGTGGGGTCGCCATGGAGTACATGTGAATTCCATTGCTCCTGGAGTTTTCACTACTGGAATGAATAACCCAGAAATACCGGGAACACTTGTGCATAAGGCTGGCCCGATTATCGCCTCCCAAGTTCCAGTAAGGAGGTTAGGTGAAGACAAAGATTTAGTAGGAGCAGTCCTTTATTTTGCTTCAGCAGCTTCTGATTATTGTACAGGACAAATATTGACTCTTGATGGGGGACTTGGCGCTAAGTAAATTCCACCCAAATAATTAAACTTAATTCGTGAATATATCAAATTGATGGTGTAAATTAATATAACTTAATTATAAGTTAAAAATAATAATTTTACTTAATCTATAATTATGAATATGCTGAAAATAATAAATTCGCAATAGTTAATCCTCTGACTAGTGTAAACGTTATCAATATGCGGATTTCAAAAAATTGAAAGAGGGGATATAAGTGAGCAACCTAAAAAATGTAAAAGAGGTATTGGCATTTCATGCCAATAATATTTGTCCAGATGATTTACCTTGGATTCCTTATTTTGGAGATGCGAAGTTTAAATTGCTTAAGGCCAACCCGGTGACAGGACAGACGGTTACGCTATTAAAAGTTCCTGCTGCTATGCAACTTCCTGCTCATTTTCATCCTGGTACGGTCATTGTTTATACCGTCCAAGGTACTTGGAGATATCTCGAGGATCCTTGGGTCTCCAAAGCTGGTGATGTCGTTTATGAGCCAGCTGGCTCCTCACATACACCTCAAGCTGTAGGGGATGAAGAAGTTATTACGCTTAATATTGTTGAAGGAACATTAGACTATTTAGGTGAGAATGGAGAAATTATTGCCAGAGATAATTGGGAGTCATTCCTGAAAAAATACCATGACCATTGCGCAGCTGAAGGAATTGAACCTGTCGATGTGACTAAATTTTAAAAGATAGATTCGTAAAAAAAGAGGAGCTCGACGTTCACATGCGACGAAGATGCTTCTCTTTTTTCTTTCTTAATTCTTAATAATTTTGGATTTTAGATGATGAATATATTTGTTGGCAAAAGTGGATAAATGTTTATTCTCTGATTGAACCATCCCTAAAGAAATATTTACAGTCCTATGATTCATCAAATCAACCGGAACGATATCACCATTGATGACAGGGGGATAATTTTTCATTACGAAATCAGGGGCAAATGTAATAGCTAAACTTTCGATGATGGCTTGGAGAACTCCATCCATATTGTTTGATGTAAATAGGATTTTTAAGGGTTTATATTTGTTAAAGAAATCTTGAACAAAATACTGCATAAATTCACCTTTATATGTAACGAGAGTTTGATCAAGTATATCATGAGGAGTTATGGTACCAAGAACTGCTAAGGGAGAATGCTTAGAAACATATACTTTCTGTTTCCCTTCAAATAGTGTTTCAAAAGCTATTCCTTCCATGTTTACATTTAAATCGGCCGAATACGTAATCAGTCCGATGTCGGTCTTATGCTGTCGAATATCTTCAATCACAGCAGGTCCACTTTTTTCGGTAACCTCCACATTTACATGTGGATATTCATGTCTAAAAGTAGCGATAGCTTTTACTAGAAACGTCGTCAATCCAGGTAAAGAAGATAATCTTAGTTCCCCCACATCCATGGAATTGAATGAGTTGGCTGTCTCTTTTATTTCTTCAATTTTTCTCAGTACTCCGTAGGCAAGTTTTAGAATGATTCTACCTTCATCGGTTGGTACAGCACCGTGTCCCCGTGAGCGATTAAGAATCTTAATCCCTAACTCCTTTTCTAAGCTAGTAATGGATTGGCTGATTGTGGATTGGGTCACATGAAGATTCTGTGCTGCTAGAGTCAGAGAACTGTGTTTTGAGACCTCAATAATATATACTAATTGCTCAATGTTCATGACCGTCCCCCTTTTTGAATATTAGTAATACTTACTTACACATTAAAATCTTTAATTTTATTTAATTATAATTTATGAGTATAATCAAAAACAATAAGAATATTTATAAATTTTGGAATATTATAAATACTGGAGGTGTCTAGAATGTCATCTAAACAATGGTTTGGTTTAACAGGACAGACAGAAATAGCTACTGGAGATGGTAGCAGGTTAACGGAGACTAAAAACGCTTACGTTGGTAAAGGAAGATGCAAACGTTGTAGTATGTTCACGTCATATAGAGGCTTACGAGAAAGTTGTGAAAGAGATCAGAGTATTAGGGAAACGAGCACTTGTCCTGGCACTGGATGTAACAGATCCTGAATCTGTTGTTCAAGGTATGGATAAAGCAATTTCTCATTTCTCAACTGGATAAATAATACATGGGGAGGCGAAGGATGACAACAGAAACTGTTTTAATTACAGGTGCTACAAAAGGAATCGGTTTGGAATTCGCTAAAATTTTCGCAAGTCATAGCTATAACTTGGTGTTAGTCGCCAGAGACACAACGTTGTTGGAGCGACAAGCCGAGAATTTAAAAAAGGATTATGGCATGCAAGTGAATACTTTTGCTGGCGATTTAGGCAACTATACAACGGTAGAGAGCTTGCATCGACACTTGAAAACCGAGGGAATTGACATCGATATATTGATTAATAATGCCGGAGCTGGCGGGTTCGGATTCATGACGGAAGTGGATATTCAGAAGGAAATGGAATATCTGCAGCTCAATATGATCTCGCTTACGTATTTAACCAGACTTTTTGCGGATGACATGGTGAAACGAAAGCAAGGTAAAATCTTAAACGTGGCCTCACTAGCGGCCTTTCAGCCAGTTCCACGAATGTCGATGTATGGAGCGAGCAAATCGTACGTCTTATCCTTTTCGGAAGCGATTGCTGAAGAACTGAAAGGAACCGGGGTTCAAGTTTCTGTATTATGTCCCAGCTTTACCAAAACACCGCTCACGCAGCAATTCGCCGGAGCAGGCACGAAAGTGTTCAATAAGAACATGTTGGATCCGCAAACGGTTGCCAAGTGCGGCTTTGAAGGATTAATGAAGAATAAAAGGGTAATCATCCCGGGCTTTAAAAATAAACTCATGGCTAAATCTGTGGGACTGCTGCCAAGGAAATGGGTAACCATCTATACCCGAAAACTTCTCGAGCAAAAAGTGTAAATAAATATAAAATTCCTATCTTTGAAAGGATGAGAGTTTTTACAAGTATCGTCCTTATATATTTTCTTTGGCAAATTACCTAATTGGATGTGCGGAGAGAAGATCATACGATTGAGGTACGTATTTATGCAGAGAACCCTAAAATTTTTTCCCTGCTCCTGGGCAAATAAAGAAATTGATAGTTCCAGAGGGACAAAATATACGTAGTGAATTAGCTGTTCATAGATAATTCATGGTTACACCTTTTTATGATCCGATGCAAAGTTGATTGTAAAAGGAGCAAATCGGGGGAGTCCATTCAGTCTTTAAAGAGCTCTCTCAAATCTTATACGATTTACGGAAAATATTATGCTTATGTAACGATAGGAGGAAGCTTCATGAAGCTGAAAAAATATTTAAATGAATACAATCAATTCAAACGAGAAATGGAAATATCAGGGCGGAAATATGGGTTGACTAATCAAAAAACCGTTGAATTCAGCCGAAAATTAGATTTATTGCTCAATGAATTTATGATGATAAAATATCCAGAATTAAATAAACAGGACCGACTTGGGTAGTAGCTTATGTCTAATAGAGGTTTGTAGAAATTATCTTTATCATATAAAATTGATAAAAAATTTTACGAAAGAAAACGCAATAATTGTAGGCAGGCAGAGAAGATCAGCTAAAAAAGCCCTGTAAAACAATTAAAGATATTTCAAACTCTTGGGGTGAGATAATTACAGAACAATTGAAGAAATGAAAGCCAAATAAACTTAAGAAGAAAGTGACTCTACAAAGTAATATTAAAGACAAGTGATAGTACATGAAACTATTAAAACCAATAAATTGTCTATAATGTTGAACATTATATTAATAAAGGTACATCACTAATTATATAGTGGTGTACTTTTTCTTTACTAAGTTAAACAAATTTTAATTTTTGCTCTGTTCTTAAAGATTGTTGCTTTAGCATAACACATTTAATAGAAAGAAAAAAACGGTAGGAACAAGTGGGTCACGACTATACTTGTAATTAACGGTAAAATGAAATATGAAAAATTGTCTCGTTAGTTTGTAACTATTTTTTAATAATAGAAAAGAATGCCCTTTTGCAATGGGCATCCATATTAATTTTAGTCTATATCTTTCTTGTAATTAAGCAGTATTAAGGGGAGGATGTACAGATTTTTTGATTGTGAAAACTTACCAAGGTGCGCCGAGCTCCCTCATTATAAAATCGTATCATAAAATACATATCTTTTAATCTTATAGTTCTTTATGATTTTTAAGTTTTAAACCTAGCTGAGATGACGAATAGAATCTACGTATAGTTGATAGGTCTGATATGATGCTGTAATTGAGGGTATTTTATATAAATATAGTAAGGACTATTTCAAGGAATTGATAATTTTCAACAATTTCTAATTATTTTTTGAATTTTACGAATAATAAATTTACATTTTCTTATAATCATATATTATATAAATAAAGGGTAAATATGGAAAATGTTCGACGATTAATTTCGCATTAAAGTAATATCATCAATAGGTTTAGGTTTAATTGAAACTTATTCATATACGGGGTGATACAATTGGGGAGAAAAAACAGAGCGAAGGATACAAAAGAACAATTTTTGTATGAAAGAAAAAAACAAAGAGAGCTTATGCGAAAAATAACCAGTATCTGTCAAAATTGTGAAATATATAAAGAATATTTAAAGAATAAGCATCATAAGGAAGTAGCAAACAAATGTGCAAAGGAATGTAATTTAATAAGCATCATAAGGAAGTAGCAAACAAATGTGCAAAGGAATGTAATTTAATAAGTAGCATACAAGAAGAGGCTAAAGAATTTATTCAAGCAATAAAATGAAGTTATATCGTTATAGGAGGTGTACGGAATGAAGAGATTATATACTGTTATGAATCGAGAGGATTCTTTAAATCAATCAGTGGCTTATGAATCGACCACTAAAAATCCAAAATTCGATTTATCCTCGGATAACCAATATTATTTAGAAATTGGAAGATATAAGACATTATCTAGAGAAGAGAGCATTGAATTATTCCGTCGATATAAAAATGGGGAACATAATTTAAAAGAAAAATTGTTTAACTATAACGCAAAACTTGTTTCAAGAATCGCATTAATATATAAACATAAAAATCCAGATATTGAATATCTAGAGTTGATACAAGAAGGAAACATAGGGATGTTGAGAGCAATTGAAGATTATAATCCGGGGTTAGGGTACTCATTTAGTACATATGCTGATTGGTGGATTAGGAGTGAAATCATTAGGTTTATATTTAAGAAAAGATCAGGGATTTTTAAATTACCTAATAGCGTGATTAACTATAATAATAGATATATGGAAATAGAAGAAGAATTTTTAACAACAAAAATAGATTGCCTAGTGTCGAAGAAATAGCAAATATATTAAATGAACCAATTGAGAATGTTATAAGGCATAATAATATTTATAGAAATCAAATTGTGGTATCTTTAGATACATCAAAACATGATGAGGCACAAACATTACATGGATGTTTAGGCGCAAATGATTCAACGTTTAACAATTTAAATGAAGTACTTTTGGAAGAGTTGGATTATGAAATTTGGAAAATATTCAATAAAGTATTAAACCCAAGGCAAAAAATTGTACTTAATAATGCATTTGGTATAGAGGATGGGAGAATCTATCATTACAAAGAAATAGCAAAAGTATTAAATAGATCGACAGAAAGGATTTCTCAATTGAAAAATGAAGCAATTGATGCATTAAGGAATTGTAAATATAGAGATAAAATATTTACTTTGTTAAATGAGAAGATTGAACTAATGGGAAATATAAAAAATAAATATCTGAAACTATCTGATGGTACAGTGTTAGGACTTCTAAAAACTGTATCTTTTGTTTTCAATTTTAATTAATCTAAAATGTGGAAGGGCATTACGATGTGATAGCATTTCTTTTGGAGAGGAGTTTTGAAAGTAAAAGGGATTGGAGTTTTAGAGAAATATATAATTATGGGGAATTTTCTTATTTCGATGATATAAACTGTACAATTGTTTTTGGGGATAAATGGTTAATAACCGTTTATCCTTTTCATTTGTTTAGAAAAACTAAAAAATATTAATTAATATTTGAAATTTCTTAGATTTAACTACCAAAATGTACATCCTTGTATTGATGATACACATTTGTAATTAACCTTGATTCTTATCGGGGTATATATAGAAAGGAGGTCTTGTATGACTTATGCAAAATAAGCGTAAACAGAATTATATGAAAGAAAGGATTAGAAAAGAAAAAGAGCGCCAAGAAAAGATGCAGGCTGAAGAGGAACGACTTTATATTGAAGGACTTGAACAAGAAGCAAATTCAGTAGAAGAAACAGTAGAAAATCAAAAGATGCAAGAACAAGTTATAACAAATCATTCGGTAAATCCTGCCTTGCAATGGATAGAAGCAATTAAACAACAATCTGAAAATAGTAAAGAAATTAATCATCAAGTGATAACGGATCATCAGAAAATGGAAGAGGAAGCGGCACGAGAACGCGAGATGGAAGCCCGTCGAAAAGCAGAAGAAGCAGCAAAAGAGAGACAACGTGAACTAGCGAAACAACAAGAAGAGGAAGCAGCAAGAGAGAGACAACGTGAACTAGCACAGCTACAAGAAGAGAAAGTCATTATCCAATCGAAGGCCCAACTTAACAATATACAATCTGAAAAAGGTGATTCAGCAAAAAGCCGTAGTAGACATAATGATACAAATACGAAAAGTATTTCGATAAAGGTGCCCAAAATTAAGTATATTTTAATTGGCGTTGCATCAATAATTGTGATTGTATTCGCTGGATTTGTTTTTTCAACAATGAAAAATTCAAAAGCGGCAACTACGGCTAATTCAAGTAATGTTGAGATGAATTCCAATTTAGTTAAAGGATTAAGGCTATCCGCAGTTCAAAAATACCAAGATGCAGCGTTAAAATTCGAAAAGGTTGATTACAAAACTCTGGGGAAAGACGATAAAAAAGCAGTTCTATTTACTTATTTATTAGCTGGTAAAGCACAAGAAGCTATAGATTTGGAGCCCGACTTTGCTGAATCAGTCGTTTCGTATTATATCGCTATCGATAATCTTAAAAAAGTAAAAGAATTAAAAACTAAAAATCAGTTAATTAACTTTGAAATAGCAGCAATCGATAATAAACATGAAGAGGTTATTAAACTAAAAGAGAAAGTACCACTAGATGGTCGTAGAGAAGGAATTATTGTAAATAGTTATTTAAAGCTAAACCAGTCAGAAGAGGCAAAGAAATTTGCTCAGAAAGTCGGGAATAAAGATTTGTTAGAAAAAATTGATAACAATAATACTCCTAATAATTCAGCAACATCAATTGCAAAAATTAATGCGAACTAAGGGATAAGGAGGAAATATATTGCCTATTGATTATTCAAAAATGTTTAAGAAAATTTTTCTTGCAACAACTGCTACTACTTTAAGTGTAGGTGTATTGTCAGGATGCTTTAATAAATCCTCTTCAGAAAAGAAAAGTGATAAAAGTGCATCGGTGTCTAAAAATAAGAATGAAGATACGAAAGATAAACATGAGCAGGAACAAAAAGATAAAAATAAGAATGAAGTTTCAGACACACTAGGTTCGGAAGATTTTGATGACATAATAGATAGTGCAACACAAAATCCTAATCAGAATTTAGCTGGGATTATAGATAATAATAAATCGAAAAAACGTTTTGATGATTTAACAGATACCCTCGCATCTGCATCTAATAGACCTTCTGTTTCAGAAAATATAGATGATAAAAATTTCGTATTTGGTGGAGATTTAGATTTTAACAATGGAGTTGCAAGTGCAAATGAATCGATACCAAAACCTCAAGAGGTTCCTCAGCAGCCAAAACCTGAACCAGGTGGAAATGGTGGAGGAACAACTGAACCAGAAAAAGATACAGAAGCTCCTGTATTAACAGCGAAGCAAGGAGTAACAGTAAATGTGGGAGATAGCCTAAGTGTAGCTGATTTAGTAGAAGTAACAGACAATAAAGATCCAAACCCAGTAGTAACGGTAGGTTCCTATGATACAAGTAAAGAAGGAGATATCCAAGTAGAGGTAACAGCGACAGATGCATCAGGAAACAGCTCAACAGTAATGGTGTCAGTAAAAGTAGTTGAAAAGGACATAGAAGCACCGATATTAACAGCGAAGCAGGGAGTAACAGTAAATGTGGGAGATAGCCTAAGTGTAGCTGATTTAGTAGAAGTAACAGATAATAAAGATTCAAATCCAGTAGTAACAGTAGGCTCCTATGATACAAGTAAAGAAGGAGATATCCAAGTAGAGGTAACAGCGACAGATGCATCCGGAAACAGTTCAACAGTAATGGTGTCAGTAAAAGTAGTTGAAAAGGACATAGAAGCACCGATATTAACAGCGAAGCAGGGAGTAACAGTGAATGTGGGAGACATACTAAATGCGCCTGATTTAGTAGAAGTAACAGACAATAAAGATCCAAACCCAGTAGTAACGGTAGGTTCCTATGATACAAGTAAAGAAGGGGACATCCAAGTAGAGGTAACAGCGACAGATGCATCCGGAAACAGCAAAACAGCTACAGTTACTGTAGTTGTTATTGAAAAAGAAAAACCAGAACAGAAACCAGAGTAAAAGCCAGAGCAAAAACCAGTAAATAATAATTTAGATACTAAAGACAAAGGATTAGTTGCTTTAAATCAAGGTGGAGAAATAAAATAAGTCTTCGTTAAATATTAAATTTAATGGGATTGATAAAATAAGAACCTTAGTAGATTAGAGGTTCTTATTTTCATTGAAAAAAACAGGGAATTTAAAGAAAATGTTCAATATTTTCCGACTAATGTTAAATCTGTAATTAGAAAAAATAACGTTATTTAGTGTGAATATCCAGGAAAACACTCGATGTATGTTATCTGATATTTGAGGTGACCATGTTCATCTCTTAATTGATTGTACACCACAGCATTTCATTCTAAGCATGTTCAAAATGTTGAAGGGTGTTTCGGTGAGATTATTATTTAATTGAACATATAAATTAATATAATTTCACGTACCATATTAATAATATATTTTAATAAAAATGGTAATTAGCGGATTGCTAATAGTTCTTCATTAGAAATATAAAAAAATCGGTTCTGGTGCAAAAATCATTTGATAGAGATATAGAACCTACATGGCCTATTCAATGACAGATTATGATGCAATTCTAAACAACTTATGTATGAACCCAACTTCATTTTGAGCAGACTTCACCTGTAGGTTAAGTTGTCCTTTTTTCATCATATGCATGGCTTCAACGCCACTCAATATAGAAGTGGCTGTTTCATACGACTTGAATCCTAACATAGAACGTACACGTTTCTTAATGAAACGGTGATCCTGTTCCACTATATTATTGAGATATTTAACTTGCCTTATTTGTATGCCTTCAGGCATACGTTTCTCTTCTTTAACTCTTGAATCGCTACGGGATAGGCTGGGTTCTTGTCTACTGTTATAACACGAGGTTTACAAATATGAGAAGCAGCCAAGGCTTTCTTGAAAAAGCGCTTGGCTGCTTGTTTATCTCTTGATTCACTTAGATAAAAATCAATGGTGTTTCCTTCAGAATCTACTGCGCGATATAAATACATCCATTGACCTTTCACTTTCACATACGTTTCATCGACTCTCCAGGAATCATTTGTCGTCTTAAGATGACGTCGTACTCTTTCGTCTAATTCAGGTCCATATTGATGCACCCAACGCATAATGGTGGTGTGAGCAATAGACAAACCTCGTTCCTCCATCATTTCTACCAAATCACGAAAACTGAGGTTGTACCGTAGGTGCCATCTTACCGTTAATAAGATAATATCAGGTTGATAGTGCCTCCATTTGAACAAATTTTCCTTTTTCATACTGATCACACACCTTTTCTAGAGTAATAGTATCAGTATGTCCAAGATTTAGAGATTATTTGCAATTGCCCTGAAGTTTTTGCACCAGAACCTTATTTTTGATTGATGTAATCATAATATCTTTTTAACGAAAGTTTAGATTTAAAACCTACCTGTTTTATTATTTCGTACTATGAAGCTTGATGCTCAATAAGTCTTAAGATGAAAGTGTTCCGTAAGTGTTGCGCTGAAATACCTTTACGTAAATTTGCTCGAGCAACTTCAAGCCGAATCATCTTTTGAACAGCAATTTCTGTTAAAGCTTTTGGTGCATCATTTTCATATACCCAACGAAATGTATTTCGAGTATAATCGAATGCCACAAATAGTGGATCAGTACTATGATATTTTGGACGAACAGGTTCAGGAATGATTTTATAATAGCTAAATAATCGCTTTTTATCATCTTCACTTAATACAATCGTTCTTTCTATCCCTGTTATTCCTGGAACTGTGAGAGTATTATTCTCAAAATGAACATGCTTCATTTGTAATCCCACAAGCTCTTGTAGTGATAGTCCATAGTTCAAAAGGAAATGTACAATAGAAATGTTTCGATCCTGAAGTATAGGACGAACGGCACTTTGTCTCTCGGTTAACCCGTCCAATGAGGTTAAAATATACTGTAACGTTTTTTCTTCCTCTATTGAGATAAAGTCCTCATCACGTAACGCACGATTTGGTTGAATACTCAATTGCATCTCTTCTAACGGATTTGGCAGTTGTAAATACTGATACATTCTATTTAAGACAATATAGACACGATGCATTGTTTTATCAGAGTACAGTCGTTGCTGTTTTAAATCATAGAAATACGCTTCATAATCCTTTGTACCAAGCGTCGTCCATATCTTGCCTGTAGGAAGTTTTTTAGATTTTTGCAACCAATGACCAAAGTCTTCAATATCATAAACATATCGTTTAATTGTAGAAGGCTTGCGTCCTTTATTTAATAAGAAAGAAGAAAAATGTTGTACCGTATCTTGAAATTCTTTTGTTGGCATAAGCTTATCATCCTAATTTTTCTTTTAGTATATCAAATTTTACACATATTCCACTTACTCATTCATCCCCAAAGAAAATATATAAATAAAAAAGATAAGACCAGAAACTCGGTCTTATCTATGGCATAAGGAGAAAAAAACAGGGTGATAACCATCACCTTTTTATCATATTACATCGACTGTTAATTTTGAATATTATATCTAAAAATAGTTAAACTATCCATATTGAGAAATTTATTACTATTTTTTTGTGCAGTATCAAAAGGTACACCTTTTCGAACTGTTTGTTCTTTGGACATTTTATGATCTAGGGAATCCTTGTCGCGTCTATAAAAGTATCCCTTTTCAAATATGTAAAGAATATATTTAAAATGTACTTAAATATATGTAGATTTATAGATAAAAATTATATATATCACAATTATCTGATTATATTAAATTAAGGTGATTTTAGAAAAGGGATAGAAGTATCGTGTTTGATAAATTTAAATTTTATTTTATTTTATCACATGTTTGATTCTCCTCTCTTCTTTTCCTAGAATGTAGCTTCCTTTAGAAAGCTTTGTAATAGAACCGTTTGTCCATAATAAAAGTTTCTCAACTTGAATTAGGAAAAATATACTAAATAATAGTTGTACATATGTTTTTTTCCATTATTATCTATTTCATGAGGTGATTGTTTTTAGAAAAATCAAAAATACAATGCATCTAAAGGAGAGAACACCCTTAATGAATACTTATAAAATTAAGATTTTCACTATTTCATTATGTGCTTTTGCAAGTGTAATGAGCACGTCCATGTTAACTATTGCTTTTCCAGACATTATTAAAACTTTCGATATAAACTTTTCAACACTTCAAATTAGAAATATATTATTCTTTGCTTTTTTTGCAACAGGGATTCCTCTTTTCGGAAAAATATCTGATATGTTTGGAGCAAAAAGGGTTCTTATTATAGGTCTATTAACCTTTACGTTCTCCACCATTTTAAGCGGAATTACTACTAACTGGTACTTATTTTTGGGATTTCAATCATTACAAGCTATTGCAGATGCGATGATCGTACCTGCGCAGGTTTTATTAATAAGATCCAACTTTGCGGAAGATAAGATTGGTTGGGCATTTGGATGGTTTTCTGGAGTGCTTGCAGTTGCAACATTTGTAGGACCAGCTTTAGGAGGCCTCATAGTTCGATACTTTAAGTGGCAGGCAATCTTTGGAGTATTATGTTGTTTTAGTATCATTGCTCTATTACTCGTATTATGGGTTATTAAAAAAGATAATTATGAAAAGAGTATAAAGAAAGTTCAAATACCTTTCAAAAGTTCAATAAGTTTACTTTTACTCATATTAGCAATACAAATTTTATTTATTGATAATGTTAGTATCTACTTGAAACTTTTACAGCTGTTTTTGTTATCATAACAATTTTGCTATTTGTATTTTTTGAAAAGAAGAGTACAAATGATACCTCTTTAATACCTAAAAAGCTATTCATAATCCAATTTTTATTTCTGCATTAACTAGGGTATTTTTATTATTCTTAATTGCAAATGCAATTACATTATATATACCAACATATATGAGAGAAAATCATGGAATACCTCCTGAGCAAGTTGGATGGATATTAGTAATAGATTCAGTAATTTCGATAGTGCTCTCAGGATATATGGGACGTTTAGCTGATTTAAAGGATAATCGTCTATTAATATTAATAGGTGTTTTTTTCTCAATATTCGGAATGTTGTTGTTGGCTATCTCGACATTTGCAAGCTCAATCTTGTTGTTTCTTTTTATGTTTTTATTCTTTGGATTGGCAGGAGTTATTACAATGCCATCCCAAAATAAAATCGCAATGTTATCAGTGCCAAAAGAAGAAACAGGAGTATATATGGGATTATTTCAAATGGTCCAATTTGGAACAGGAGCATTTGCTGCAGGTATCTTTAGTCATATAGTTAATTTTTCCGGTACTAATGGTGGTATATCTAATGATGGATTCTTATATTTAGTTATAGTCTGTATAGCTTTATATTTCATCGTACTATTTACCTTATATTTAGATAAAAAAATTTTAAAGAAAGCCACTAATGTGACAGAAAACATTGAAGGTTAATGAATTTGAAAGGAGGTGATTTACATGGAAAATAAAAATGAAAAATTACTTGAAAACTTAGAAGTAATTGAAGCGAAAGAGTTAGAAGTAGGTAACGCATTCCATGCTTTCCGTTTTTCAGCTCCAGAAGCAAAAGAAGAAGAAAAATAAAGTATAACATTATTAATCCATAAAAGCAGAAGTGTGCAGCTGTTTATAACAGTTGTACACTTCTACTATTTTAGGGAGATGATTTATTGGAACTTCAGGATTTGAAAATTATTTTCCCTCCAGTAACTGAAGCAAGGCTTTTTCCATATTTGAGTTTACCAATGATAACAGGTTATTTGAGAAATAAAAAATTAAAAGTAGAGCAAAAAGATTTTAATATAGAAATTTGTCATAATATTTTTTCTAAAATAAATTTATTAAAATTTATTGAAAGCTATAAAGGCAAAGATCTGCAAAATATTAAAAATATTTACAGGTTAGAATTTGCAAAATACTTGTATGAAAATCAAGAGGAACTATTTCACAACGTGTTTATCAATAAAAGCTCGGATAATGAATTAAAAATGACGTTAGATTAGTAAGACAAGGCATAGAGCTTTTATTAGAAACTTCTTTTTTAAAAAAAGAAGTTACATCATTACCTCAAATGATTTCTGAGATAAATATGTTTATTGAAAATGAAGAAGATATTGGTAGTGTTATTCAAAAAAAAATGTTAGTTGAATTTTTAAATCAAAATCCTACCAAAATTTTTGGGATTTCAATCGCATATTACAGTCAGTTATTACCTTCACTACTGTTATGTAAATGGATTAAAGAATTAATGCCAGAAGTTTTTTTGATTCTCGGCGGACAACAAATAATGTTAAGGAAAGAACAACTTTTAAAATTAAATGACCTTAGTAAGTATGTAGACGGTCTAGGAACTGGAGCCGGTGAAGAAACGCTTTACTTACTTTCTAAACATTTGGACGGGGAAGTAGAAAAGTATGATGTACCGGATTTTATTTTTTTAAAAGATAATGTACAAAAAGAGATTTTCAAAAAATCAGATTACCATATAAAAGACGCTTTTCCACCTGATTTTTCAGATCTGCCCTATAAAAATTATTTAGATGAAGAAGTACATATGTCCATTATTACTTGTGTAGGTTGTTATTGGGGAAGATGTGCTTTTTGTTCGTATGGAAATAGATCAAGAGAAGAAAAAAATTATCAACAAAAAACCCCTAAACAAATTGCATATGAATGTGAATATTTAATTAGAAATTATGGAGCAACAAGAATAAATTTTATTGATGAAAATACTAATCTACGTTTAGTGCTAAACGGAATGAGAATTTTAAATGAGAATGGATACCGTATATCTTTTAGTACTAGAAATCGATTGGAAGATATTCTTTTAAAGAAGGAATTTTGTAAAGAACTAAAGGATCGAGGCTGCATACTGATGTCCGTAGGCTATGAAACAAATTCGCAAAGAATTTTGGACCTACTGGATAAGGGGGTTACAGCAAATAATTATCAACAAATTATAGATAATCTGCATGAATTAGGAATTCCTCTGCGTTTTTCAATAATTGGTGGGTTACCCAATGAAAATGAAGAGGAAGTTATGAATTCGGAAGAGTTTTTGAAAAAAAATGCAGATAAAATAGGTATTGATGTCATGCAAATGCTAGTTGCTGAACCTACAACATATTTAGCAAAAAATCCAGAGAAATATAATGTAACTATAACATCGGACGAAGAATTAAGGGGAAATAAATTACTGAATTATGGTATGGGTAGAATGGGGGCTACATTTAATTATAGTGACGGTGATACCTTTAATGAAAGACTAAATCGATTTCTTGAAATTTATAAAAATGTTAATCCACAAAAAAATGATGAACTACCACCAGATAAGAGGAGCTCTACAGAGTCTAGAGATGATTTGAATGGAAATTCATATATTTTACAGCTATATCCATGGGTGAGAGTCATAAAAAGCGACAGAATATTTTTAATGGATTTCTTATGGCAAAGAGTCTTCCCCCTTCCAAATGTAATATATGATGCTCAGGATTATTTATACGTAGTGAAAGAAGAGGATCAAATCTATCTTCAACATTTTAGTGATAAAGGAGCGGGAATAATAGTTGCTATTAATGAAAAGGAGGTAATGTTGAATGAAGCTTATAGAAAATAGTGTACGCTTTCCTAAAGTTGAGAACAAGTTAGGACTGGGTATTGGAATGGACTTACCTTGGGGAGAAGATATTGGGTTTTGTACAGCGGAAAATGGAGATGATATTACTCCAAAAATGAAAATCTTTTTTGATAACTATAAAGATGAGTTTAATTATATGTTTTTTGCATTCCAACCTAAAAATCGAAGTGTTCTTAAAGCAGAGGATTACTTTGAAGCGTATGATCGATTATTTAATGCTGTTCCAAATTATAAAGCTAGGGCGTTTCATCAAACCATATTAAATATGGGAGCTACTGAGAAATATGAAAAAAGCTCCATAATAGAGTTTACCAATAAAATAATTGAAAGGTATGAAATAAAATGGGTTGTTGAGGATTTAGGGCTATGGTCCATTAAGGGAAAAACCGTGCCATTTCCATTACCACCATATATGACGCCCAAAGGGCTAGAAGCTTGCATTGAAAATATAAATGAATATCAGAAAAATCTACTGGTACCAGTTTGTATTGAATTTCCTGGTTTTACAGAAGGGACCAATTTCTTTATCGGTGACATGGATGGATTTGAGTATTTTAATACTCTAGTTCAAGAGACAAATTCCCCTGTAACTATTGATATAGGGCATATTCTTAGTTATCAATGGCTCATTGGTAATACAGATGAAAAGATGTATACAAATCTTTCTAAGCTGCCGCTTGATAATTGCTTTGAATTACATTTATCAGGATGCCAGATTATTCGTGGCAAGTTTAGGGATCTGCATCACGGCATACTATTAGATGAACAAATAGATTTACTTAAATATTTACTTCCTTTATGCCCAAATTTAAAAGCTGTTACTTATGAAGATCCTAAGTATACTAATGATGGCATTCTCATTCCAAAATCTCAAAAAAATTATCAGAGGATGAAAGAGGTGGTAAAACAATGGCAATATCAGTAAATAAGTACTATTCTCTCGATGAAATATTGTACAATTTACTACATGATTATAAGTATAGAAATTTATTCTTAAGAGATAAATTCAGTGAATTAAATATTTGTGAAGAAAACCTCAAGCAGATTCAAACAATTGACAAAGAAGAACTAATTGCTACTGCAAAAACGATTATAAGAAATTTATTGAATGGGAATATAGAACATAGTGGTGGGTTGAAAACAGCTTTTCCTGGAACTTTTAAAGAACTAGAGTTAAATAATATTGACATGCAACAATTGATGTATGAATTTGTAGCATCAAAAGAATTTGAAAATTATAAGGAGATTCCTTATGCCGGAGATGGTCAGTGTATTGAGGAATCATTTTTTCTCTTTTTAAGTAATGTGGAAATAATTAAAGGCAATAAAAATATAGAACTGCTTTTAAAACATGAATTTTTAAATGCGATGATATCTATCTTGGTGGTAAATTCAGAGCCAGCATTTAAAATTTTAAGTAAGGATATAAAGTATAATGGTCATATTTATTATGCTTGGATTAGACTTGATAGAAATATTGCCGAAGCTTTATTAGGTAAAAAAATTCAAGTGCAACAGGAGAAGATAATATGGTTATTTGCAGCAGCTAACAATAGACTAATAAAGGGCCCTATAGAAGAAAATATTTTACAGTTAATTGAAATTGGAAGTCTAAAAAAGATCAATGAAATGAAATTGACTAGTAACGAAGAGGCTAGCCTAGCAATGAGCATATATAGATTAGGTTTAATCAAATCATGAATACAATTACAACATTCGAAGAGCATGGAGAAGTACTTCCTTTTTGGCAAGGTACTATTAAAGATCCAGCAACTTTGTTGTATTTTGATCGCCATTTAGATCTTAAATTAATAAGTAAATCAAAAATTCGAAAAATACATCAAAGAGTAGAAAAAAATCAATCCATAAGCATTCTAAATAGGGACATCCCCTGTAGGGAAGATGAAAAATATGCTTATGGATTAGATGATTTCCTATATGCGGCTATTGATTTAAATCTGTTTAAAAAAATTATATGGGTCTCTCCAGTAGTTAAACATAAAAGTAATGTAAATGATTTAGGTCAAGTATTCTGGACTTTACTATCTTTGATTCCTCATCATGGTACTGAAATTATTGATTCCTTTAAAAAATATCCGTTTGGTATTGAAACGAAAATAAAAAATACAACCCTCATGATTACAACTATAAATAATCTAAAGTATATGCAACTTTATAAAGAGAGTAACATAATTACAGATATTGATTTGGATTTTTCTATAATCCTGAGAGCAAGAATCTATATTATAAGATTGATCAGGTGTTACAGATTCTGAAAGAAAATAAAATTACAGATTCTATAAAAACAATGACCTATTCCATAAAAAGCGGCTTTTTGCCGGAACCATATAGAAGATTAAGTAGTATTCTTTCTCATAAATTAGATATGAAACTTATTAGTAATCCTGCTCGAGATCATTCGGTGCCTATAGAGACAATGGCTGCTCTTTCTAATAGAAAATCAATAAATCAAAAATACTTAAATTATTTACAAGAAAAAGAGCTTGATATTTTAAGTGGAATCGGATGGAAATTACGCTCTTTATTATTAGTGCAAATGGGACAGTTAGACGAGGCTGAAAAATGTTATTATCAGGCTAGAGAACAAGGCGATGAAGCTTTTTGGGCAGCTTATAGTATTGGTATGAGTTATATGAGGAAAAAAGATTATGAGCATGCATTGAAGTGGTTTCAACAAACAAAAGATGTCGTTGATACAATCCAAGCACATAGTTTAATTCTTCAAATTTTATGCCATTTGCATCTGGAAAATTTCGAATATGGCTTATCTTTGGCACATAGCACTCTAGAACTATTACCCATGAGAACGGAAATATATGAACTAATAGAAATTTTTTGTAAGAAAATGAATATGAAAGAAACAGATTATATCCACTATAAGGAAAAATACCGAAAAATTAATCAATTATTAAAAAATAGGAGGGATTAAGTTTAATAATTTATTAATTAAACTTCAGTATCAATCTCAGAAAGGTTCCACTGACGTCATTAATGATCAAATTAAAGATGCTAGTATAAATAACTTTTGAAGGGGCAACTTAAGGATTGTATTAAATTACTAGAATTAAATATCTTAAAATTCAGTAAAAATATTATCTCATATAAAATAAACCTTAACTTAAATAATGAGAGAATCTCCTTATATGAAGAGCCTATAAACAGATATAATTTATTAATCTTAATTCATGTTGAAGGGAAAGAATCTATAATACCTATTTTATGGCAAGTAAGTACGGAATCTCCACCAGTTCGTATTCTTTCAAATCAAATAGATGCGTTAAGGCTGGAAATAGAACAAACTGGTCATGGCAAATCATTAAAAGATAAATTAAAATTGCCAGTTATATTAGATCAGTGGCCCGCTTCTCATTTTGTACATGAGTGTTTTGGACATACCTCAGAAGCTGATAATTATATGGATTATGCTTGTAAAAATGGTTATAGACTAGGTTATAGATGGTCTGATTATAAGTTTAATGTATATGATGATCCGACTTTAATAGGGCATAAAGCTCATTACAGAATGGATGATGAAGGAGAGAAAGCTTTTTGTACCCAAATAATTAAAGATGGTATTTGGAGTAATTTACTTCATAGTTCAGAAACGAAAAAGAAACTTCAAGCAAAAGGTTCGTGTAATGGTCGAAAAGTTTCAGATAACGATATTATTCTTCCACGTATGTCCATAACATATATGGATAAAGGTAACGAGAATATCAATGATTTAATATCAAAAATAGAATATGGTCTCTTTTGTAAAGGTTCATGGGGAGGGGGATCAATAGGGACAAACTTTGTAATTAGACCATCTTATGGGATTATTATCAAAAATGGAAGTTTAAGTAATTTAATTATTAGAAGGTTTGATATTAAAGGTTGTAAGTTCCAGGCTGCGAAGAATATCGTTGGTAGTAGTAATGAATTAAGAATTTTCAATCCAGTATTTGGCTGTGATAAAAACAATCAAAATAATTTAAGCGTAACTCAAGGTGCCCCACATATTTATTTTAGAGAGTTAGATATTTACCCAATATAACATTGAAAGAGTGAGGTCAATGATTGAAAGAATTGATTGCAAGAATCTAACTTACGAAAGATTTATGAAGGAGTTTGCGGATAAGAAACCTGTTATCTTAATAAATCTTGTGAATGATTGGGAGTGCTACAATTGGGATTTGAAATATTTAAATGAAAAATTTGGAGAGCAAGAAGTTGTAATTAGAAAGTCTGATTATGAAGGCAAAAAGAAAGTCTATACAGTAAAGCTCTCTAAATTTATCCAATTGCTAGAGGGTGGAAATGAAGAAAAGTGGTATTGTGATTGGCCTTTCTCTATTATGGGGAATAAAGAAATCGCTTTAGCGTATAGCATTCCAACTTTTTTAACAGAGCAAACAGTTAGGAAAAAAGGAGACAAAGAATTGAAATGGGTATTTCTAGGCTCAACGAACACTGGAACCCCATTACATAAAGATTTCCAAGCAACACACAATTGGAATGCGGTTATATTCGGAAAGAAGAAATGGGTATTTTTCAGCCCAGAATTTGATCAAGAAATGGAATATTTAGCGAGTATAGATTGTAATATTTTTAATCCAACTCCAGAAGAACGTGAAATTATCTTAAAAGCAAACCCTTACTATATAGAACTTAATCAAGGTGAGATTATATATACTCCTAAAAATTGGTGGCATCAAGTTATAAATAAAGAATTAACCTTTGCTATTAGTGAAAACTTTTGGTTTAAGCATGAGCTTCAAGTTAATTAATTTTAAATAAATCAGTAAAAATAGGGGGATATAATAATGCTAAATGTAGAAGAACATGTAATTGAGAAAAGCATTTCTAAAACATTAGGAGAATTAGTAAGCTTACCTGGTCCTGTTGGTCATGAATATATAATCAGTAATTGGTTAAAGAAACGTTGGATAAATAAATCAGAGGAATGTTTTGAAGATAAAGTTGGAAATTTAATTTGTAAAATTGGTGGGAAGGGTCCTAAATTATTAATCCAAGCACATATGGATGAGATTGGATTTATAGTAAGGTATATTACCCCTGATGGCTTTTTATTGATTGATCCAGTGCAAGAAGCACATAGATCTGGTCCTAATCATTTACATATGATAGGGCAACTAGCTCAAGTGATAAGTAGAACAGGGAATATAGCAACAGGAATTTTTGCTACATCTACTGGTCATGTCCTTACCGAGCAGCAAATGGCTGGAAATTTAAATTTTAATAGCCTATTTATAGATATGGGGGTTAATAGTAAAGAAGAAGTAGAAAAATTAGGAGTTCATATTGGCTCTAGTGTAGTATGGAAAAGGGAATTAACTCAGGTTGGAAATAAGCTTATGGGAAAAGCGTTTGACGATCGGATTGGGCTTTTGGTTATGGATCTCCTTTTAGAGAAAATGGACGTCTCCAATTTAAATTATGAAGTATGGTATGGAGCTACAGTGCAAGAAGAGAATAAAGCTCATGGCGCTTATGCTCTAGGTTCAAGAATGGACTTCGATCTCGCAATTTCTTTAGATATTGGTTTAGTAGGAGACATACCAACTGTAAATGAACAAGATTATCCTACTAGATTAGGTGGTGGGCCGACGCTAGTTTATAAGGATGGTGCTATTCATTATGATCCTAAAATAACATGGGGTTTAGAGGATACATCTAAAAAATATAATATCCCTTATCAAATTGGTATTTATAGTAATTATGGCTCTGACGGAATCGCTTTTTTTGATAGTGGTATTCCTTCAGCACTTATTGGTATTCCAACTCGTTATACACATACACCTTTTGAAATGGTTGATATCAAAGATATTTATTCTACTGTAAATTTACTAAATCATTTTATTGGGGATAGAGATAACTAGATTTTGAATAAGCAACTTAAGAAACAGATGCTCATTGAAACCCAAAAATAATCTTTATTATTGTTATGGGGGTGCTTTAAAAGCTTAAGTTGATAGCAATGGGGTCTCGCCAACAAAACGCGAATTTTGTACGCTAAGCAAATTTTCATTTAAAAAAGTCGAATTCCCGTACACTAAGGATTCGACTTTTTTAGATTAATTTATTCGATTAAAGCTCCCGATAATACATTAAGATTCATCATATAGTTAATTATTGTTTATCAAAAGAAATTAAATAATTTCCTTACATGCCCAAGCGTCTACCTCTACTTTAAATACAGGAGCTGCTAATGCCACCACATAAATCATAGTAGTACAAGGAAGATGTTCACCTAGAAAATCTCCTATAATTTCCCTTCTCTTATCTGCATTAAAATCACCTACTAAATAAAATACCATCTTCGTTAAATCTTCTACGTTCATATTAGCAGCCTCAAGATTTCTTCTAATATTATCTAGAGCTAATTGTAACTGCTCCAATGGATCATCTGGAACCATTCCATCTATTTCCAGTCCTAATTGACCTGATAATGTGAGCCATTTATTGGGACCTGTTACTTCTATTTGATGTACATATGGTGCTACTGGTTTATGTACTGTTTCTGGATTTCGGGATTTCTTCAACTAGAATCATTACTTTACTGAAATTTTATAATAATCTAATTATTATATCAGTTTTCTGGGTGTGGTGTTAACCCGCCTTGTTAGTTAAATTATATTTCTTCATATTTTTTTTTGTAACATATTTATCCAATTTGTTTTCTCTAAAAGTACCGAAAACGACCGTTTAAGGAACTCTATTTAGTTCTAACAGAACTGAAAGAAATACGGTCAAAAACCAGTTCTAAAACTCATTACCAAAAACAAAGTCCCATAACAAACATTAAATGTCGTTTATTGAATTTTGTTAACGTACGGTAAAAACCAGTTTTTCAACTTAGAAATTCCTTAGCGTACGAAATTCGCGTTTAGTTGGCGAGACCCCATCCCCATCAAGTTACTATCTTTAAAAAGGCCTACATAAAAATTTTGTTTTTCTACAGTTAGTTATAAGGATTCATCTTACTTTTTCTTTTTGGGATTGCTCTGTTTTCTTAAGTTGATGGGCATGTATGGTGACCCCTTATAAAGGAAACCAAGCAGCATGCTATGCAAAGTGGTTTACGAATATTGAATTATCTGTTTTAAAAGGTGTTTATACAGAAGAAGACATTTTGTTAATTTTAAAAACGTTAGAGCCAGTTAATGAATCTTTTATAGAAAGTTTGGGAAAACAATCTTTTTCTACTAGTAGCTTTACTTCGCGTTTTAAAAAACCCAAATGGGATAATGAGGATGAAGTTACACGAGTTGATTGGTTTGAAAATGATATGACTTTTCTAAAAGAGTTAATGATTGAACTACCTATATCGCCCCCATAAAGATTTGATAATTATTTTTTAGATTCCATTGGATATCGAGATCATCATTCTGGTAAAGAAATGCATCTTTTATATAGATCTCAATTAAATTATACGGATGGAGTATGGCTTTGGATTGCTCCTAAAAATTTGTCAGACCCATTACCTCCACGTACTGGAAATAGGATTGGAAAAAGACAGAGTTGGAATATAAAAAAATTAAGTTGTGATTTTTTAGGCAAGCAAGTTAATGAACTCTTTTTATGTAGACAAAATACTTCTTATAGTGGTTGGATGATACATTGGGAACAAGACAACTATATATATCACCTGTATATAAGACCTTCTACTACATTGAAAATTAAACAGATTAAAGATTTTTTAACTTTATTACATTCTTAAATAACTTAACTTTATTTAGACCAATAGTAATTTGTTATATAACTAACCCATGCGTTAGTTACATAAGGAACATATATAGCCTGTATCAATGATTACTAAGACGTACTGTAACCTTTTATGTCTTCAGTTGAAATTAATGAGTGAATTCACCGCTAAGCTGTTGCTCAACCATGGCTACTAAACGTTTTGTAATTTCACCACCAACAGAACCGTTTGCACGAGATGTTGTATCTGGACCGAGCTGTACGCCAAATTCTTGTGCAATCTCATACTTCATTTGGTCAATTGCGTTCTCACAGAACCAAGAATGATACTGCTTTTTCCTTTCGTGTTTTGCCACGTTCGAACAGCGTATACCGTTCCGACTATTATGAAGTAAACAAAAAATAACTCCAACATTAAATTTTATTGTATATGTTGGAGTTACTTTACGCTTACACAGAAAGCACCTTTTTAGTCTATAAATATTTTATAATGAGTGTAGTTTATTTAGAAAACACTAAACTACACTGTTTAATTCGGTTGTCGAATCTTTCACAATATCTCTCTTATAAATAATAGCTCATAATAATAAGTTCGCCTTTTTTCCCTATTTTTCGTACACCTTCATCAATAAAGCCACATTTTTTATATAATAACTGTGCAGTAATGTTTTTCACATTTACCGCTAATACAATTTCACTAATATGTGGATATTCTTTGCGTACAAAGTCAGGTAGTAACAATAATGATTGTTTGGCATGCCCCTTTCCTTGATAATAATAATCCGTTGAAAACGCTCGTAATAACAATAGCTTTTGGATTTTTAGAGTAAGGATTTACACCTGCATTTTCATGAAGCACGAAAAATGTTACAAGCTCATTATTTGCAAGAAATAATATAGAATGTCTGTCAGTATCGGCTTTTGATAATTCTACACATTTCTTTGGTGTACCTGTAAATTGTAACTGTTCCTCAGATAATTCATAGCTTTCTACTTGTTTTTTAAATCGTTCTTCATATTCAAATAATTCCATAATGTCCTCCCATTAATTCTCCCCGTTTGTTGAATAACTCTACCCCAAACATTATACCTTTATATGGAAAAAGTCGATACCCTCGTATTTGAGAATATCGACTTTCATTTTTATATAACTTTATAATATAAAAAAGAACTTTATTTCAAATTAAAGATCTTTACTTTCATTAAACAGCTTCGTTGCTATAAAAGACAAAAAAATTTCATTCTGGGGTATTGTAAAATTTTAAGTTGATGGCGATGCGGCTGAACCCCTAATTGACAAAAAATGAGAATAGTAGTAATCTAACGTAAAACATACGCTACCGTATTTTACTGGAGAGATGATATGCAATTAACGAGGGAAGATTGGATAAAAGCAGGATTACAACAATTAGCTGATGAAGGGATACATAAAGTTCGCATTGAAGCACTTGCTCGATTGCTAAAAATAAGCAAAGGAAGCTTCTATCACTATTTTCGTGACCATCAAGAGCTTTTAGATTCTATGCTCGACTTTTGGGAAGTACATGCAACAAAGCTGATTGTTCAAAGTATGGAGCAACAGGATGCCTCTTTAGAAAAGCTATTACAGATTAGTTTTAATCGAGATAAAAAAATTGAGAATGGTATTTATACTTGGGCTAAATATGATCCTGTTGTGGCAGCGCGTTTAGTAGATATGGAAGAACAGAGAATTTCTTGTGTTGCAAAATTGTATCAAAAAATGGGCATAGACGAAACTGAATCAATTGATCGAGCGAGACTTGCCTATTTAACGTATGTAGGATGGATGACAAGGTTTGAAGCAAATCCTAATTTTGATATTGATAAAATGGTTGAGCTTTTAACTTCTTTCAGCGGGTGTCCAAACATCCGCTGAAAGAAGTTAAAGCCTCCGGCGGATGTCACGGAATCGGAAAGGAGTTCTTGGTGCAAGCACAAAGCCGATTCCGGACGCAATTATGCCGAGGCATAATTGATTATTCGATAATAAATGTCCCTAATATGGTTATAAAACCTGAAGGGACAAAATTTTTACTATAACATACGGTAGTGTATGTTTTATTTGAAGTTACGACATTGGGGGCGAATAAATGAAATTACTATTAATATTAGTAGCTGTAGGGCTTCTGTGGTTTATCAGTTTTTTGCATATTTATTGGGCTTTTGGAGGTCGATGGGGTTCTGCCGCTGTTCTCCCAGTAAAAGAGGGAGAACATAAGCCTGCTTTTACTCCGAGAATATGGGGAACATTATTCGTAGCCATTCTTATTCTACTGGCTAGTGTCATTATTGTTGTTCAAGGAGGTTATTTGCAGGGGTTTCAAGCAAATAATTTATCTAAAATTGGAAGTATTGTCTGTGCTTTAGTTTTCATTATTAGGGCAATTGGTGATTTTAAGTTTGTTGGATTTTTTAAAAAAATTAAACATTCTCAGTTTGCTAGATACGACACTTGGTTCTATAGTCCATTATGTTTATTCTTTGGCTTTGTCTGTGTCATGTTGTTGTTTTAATAAGTATAATGAATTCCCTATAAGGGGCACGGCAACGATTACTACTTTTAGGGGCCATTCGCAAGTTTAAGTTAACAGAACTGGAATTCCGTTAACTTTTTATATTGATTTTGACAACATTTGTTTACGGAACACGGATAAATCATCATGAAAATAAGTTTACGGAACTAATTTTTACAGGTTTTCTTTAAAGTTTGTAGTGCTACAATCTCATAAATTAAAGTTTTACCCTAAAAATCTATAATTTTTAATGTGTGGCCCGAAAAAGAAAGAATCATTGCCGTGGGCCTGAAGGCATACAAATAAGGCAAGTTAAATATCTCAATAATATAGTGGAACAGGATCACCGTTTCATTAAGAAACGTGTACGTTCTATGTTAGGATTCAAGTCGTATGAAACAGCCACTTCTATATTGAGCGGCGTTGAAGCCATGCATATGATGAAAAAAGGAGAACTTAACCTACAGGTGAAGTCTGCTCAAAATGAAGTTGGATTCATACATAAGTTGTTTGGAATTGCATCATAATCTGTCATTGAATAGGCCATGTAGGTTCTATATCTCTATCAAATGGTTTTTGCACCAGAACCAAAATTAGTACCAAAACTCATTACCAAAAACAAAGTTCCATATCAAATGCAAAATATCGTTTATGGAACCTTCTTAACGTACGGTGAAACCAAGTTTTTTTCCTTAAAAATTCCTTATCGTACGAAATTCGCGTTTTGTTGGCGGGACCCCATCACCATCAAGTTAATAAAAATCCTCCAGATGCTGAAAGCATCTGGAGGATTTGGGGATCTCATTTAGCGATTCATATTTATAAAAAATAGACTTTTTTGTATCATTAATAGCCTTTGTGTCCATGGCTATCAAATTTATAGGTTTTTCCGTTAATTTCAACCTTGGTATCTGTATAAATTGAACCATCCTGTGTAGCATAATACGTAAAGTATCCGTAATAAGGGAAATGATACCCACCACCAACTTGGAACCATCCTATCTTAGCTGCTCCAGAATCATCGAAGTAATACCATTTACCATCGATTTGTTGCCAGCCCGTTTGCATCACGCCTTTATCGTCATAATGGTATATCTTACCGTCAACTTTATCAAACCCTGTTAGCTTAGCTTTTCCGTCATGATTAAAATAATATCTTTTTCCGTCAATGGTTTCATGTCCATCGAAAGTATAGTGTGCGCCATCTTTGAAATGGTACTTTTTCCCATCAATTGTTTTCCAACCAGAATAAGTAGCTCCTTCTTCTAAGCTATAATAGTGGATTGCATCCTTCTCGCTTCCATCCGGTTGAGGGAAAGCTCTCTTTTCAGTCACTCCTAATTTTCTAATAGCACCGTTTTTCTCAAAGGCTAGTTGTTTCTCGTTAAAAATAACAGTTGTAGGAGTAGTTAGTGCGTTTCCATTCAGATCAGAAGCTCTCTCAAGTACGCCTTTGTCAGAAAAGTGAAGAATGATATTTTGATCTTCTAGACGTATTTCATTTGTATTTGCCAGGTAATTTTGGAAATAATAAATTTTACCTTCGATTTCTCGTAGACCTTCTTTAATGAACGCTCCAGAAGCATCAGAATAGCTATGATCTCTCCACGCTGATCGTTGTAGGGCACCCTTATCGTCAAAGTGGTAGTACTTCCCATCAATCTCATGATTACCATTAGAGCCACTTGTCGATAATACTCGTCTACTATCTGGATGAAAATAATATGTTTTACCATCGATTTCTTTCCAACCTTTTAAGAAGACACCATCAGAACCTGCATAGTAATAATCTGCACCCTGGTCTACCCAAGTGTTCTTTATCACATTTCCAGAGGAGTCTTTTGCAGCCGTTGGAAATTTTTCTCCATCCTTATATTCGAATTCTATCCCTTCATATTTCTGCTTCTCATTTACTTTACCTGGATACCATTCTCTTAACCAGTTGTGAACTTCATTGTTAGTTTTTGCAGTAAAAGAAAGGTCATCATCACCACTATCTGGACTGTGGAATAATTGAGAGTAAAGACCAGCAACCAAAGGTACACCATTCTTGTTTACCAAGTGGAATTGAACTTTATTGTCATGAGACTTCTCGTCAATCATGACTAGTTCGAGGATTTCATCATCACCAATCACGTCTGAATATTGAAGTGCATTTCCTTCTTTTCCAGAAAGATATTTCGAACCTTTTTTAACGATTACTTTATTTGTTCCTTTTTGAGCAGGGATAATTTGATAAGGGTTACCATCATTTAGTATGCTAAATACTGATGTAATAGGTGTCTCTAGGATTTGAGAGGTATCTGCTAAAATATTACTTGATCGGTTATTAAAATCTGCAAGAGCTTTAGGGTCATTCTTAACATAATTCTCAAGAACATCTTTGGATACTGGCTTTGAAGTCAATGTTGATATTCGCTTTTCCTCATCTGATAACTCAGCAAATAGGGCATCTGTACCTCTAGCGAATGACCATTCAGAAGTATATGATGGGTATCTTTTCTTATGAAATGGAATAACAAGTCTTGGGTTTTTACCAGATGTTTTTTCTACGAATGCTGTTTGACCTTGATTCATCACAACTCCGGTCTTTCCTTCGTCTAATTGTGCTTGTGTAATGTAAAGAAGATCGTGTTCTGAGACAGATTTTGCATCAGGGTTTAGATCTATAATTGTACCCGCTTCAGTAATTTTAAGCTGCTGCCCAGATCTTAATTTATGAATTTCAATTTTTCCATTTGGATAGAGTACTTTAACTGATTTAGTAAAATTTGAATCATCTTCTGTATGATGCATGGAAATATTAAATTCCCCAGATGTAAAATTAGGAGCCCTGTAAGTTATATTTTCTGCATATACATCAATGTGAGTACCCGGTCCTGGATCCTTTGGAGATATTCCAAGTCCTTCATAAATGTCTTTTACAATACCTAATGAAGTAATAGTTACATCTAGTACCGTACCTATTCCTGCGCTAGCCTTGTTTTCTGCAATAGGAGCTACTGAAAAAAGAATACCTAATGCCGCTGCGGTAGGAATTACTTTTTTTCCAATTCCAATTGTTTTAAATTTTTTCTTCATTTTTGTTGTCCTCTCTTAGTAAGAATTAGCCTAAATTGCTTACATGTAACACTGTAAAAAATAAACATATAAACACTGTTGTATATTGATTTTAGAATATAAAATCAATATCTGTAGGTTCATCTTAGTTTAAATACCTTTCATTTTTCTTGCGAAAATGTTACAAAACTCTTTCATTAAAACCGTATAAAATTCCGAATTTTATACGGTTTTCTGGATTTTTTCAGCTTGGCCCCATGCCCATCAACTTAAGATTAGTGTATTTACCCAAAACAAGTAAAAAGAAAAATTTATGCAACTAGGATCTTAATAACATCTTTCATACTGAAGATGTTATTTTCTACTCTAATATGCTGTTTTCATTTCTCGGAATGATATGGTGCCCCTTATAGCAAGGTTCTACAAGATTCCCTATGAATATGTTTGATATTTAGGGAATCTTGGCGAAGAACTATAGAACCCGACACCGAAAAATAAGCGATAAGACTATTTTTATTATATAAAAAGTACATAACTACAAATGACGGTACTGAAGTAATGTAAGACGAAAACGAACGTGGCATGTGGCAGTAAAATTAAAATTCATCCTCCGTTATCAAATTCCCCGCATCATTATCTTTTGTTAACCGCTGTTTCAAATAATTCTCTTTCGTCGTTCGATCATTTTTATGACCTACTGCAGCTGCTATGACATGAGGTGCTAGCCCCTTGTAATCATATAAGTACTGTACATAAAAATGTCTAAAGAAGTGAGGGGTAATTCGTATATTCTCTGTAAAGGGTAACTTGGTATCCTTAATGATTTTAGAAATATATTGTGACAAGTAATTCTCCCTATAAGCAGTATGGTTCTTTGTTTGAAATATACTCCCACCATTTTTATTCCCAATGTCTACAGGTAACCTTCTCCGGATTCGAAACGCAACAATACGATTAAAAATCTCCTTATTAATAGAAACAATCCGTTCATTATCTCCCTTTGTATCCACTGTTAAATAGTAGCGTTCACGTATAGCATCATACTCAAGATCTTCCCACTTTGCATGCGCAACTTCTGCAACACGTAACCCCGTAGTAGCTAGGACCGATAATAAAGCATAATTGATTTCATTATCCTTATAGTAATGAAGCAACTGCTTCACTTCCTCATATGATAACTCGCGTTTTGGTTTATGGTGTTTATTAACGGTCGTACTTAGAATTTCCACATGAAGAGGTTCCTGGATATATTGAATTTCATATAGCCATTTCAAATACGAACGGATCACACCAAGTTTCCGACTAATCGTAGATGCTTTGTATTTTTCTTTTGATTGATAGGAGATTGCCTCCTGGGATAACCACTTTTGATAGTTTCGGATATGTCGCTTTCTTAAGTTCCTCCAAACTTGGCCGACTACATAATCTTTAACATCTTGCTGCAGAAATTCTGTACTTTGTTTGATAAAAAAATAGAACTGACTCAGATCACGGGCATATAGAGTTCTTGATTCATCTTTTATACGCTTCTCCTGGTCAAAATGTGTTTGCCGGTTCAAGTAATAGTACAGTATCTCTTCGTCTGAAAATCCCTCGTATGTATAAGTATCTTCTCTTTCGTTATGTTCCTTTTTAAATTCAGCTTCATCTATATAATCACGATTCCATACTGCAATTATGTTTATGAAATTTTGTTTTTGTTTCTCTATATTTTCTAAAGAAGTTTCACTATGAACTGTATTCATTTCAAATTTCATTGCTCTTCAACTCCTTATAAATTCCTTTTATATCTATTATTATAACTGAATTACATTCAAAATTATTTACATAGTAAGATTAAATTTTATAAAAATGAAACTGTGATGCAACTATAGAAAATGTTCTATTTTCTATGGTTGCTATTCGTTTTCTTTTATGAATTACTCACGATTATATTTCATTAAACATAAATAATAATTTAATAAGTAATTATAATTAAATTTTATTTATCTATGCAAAAATATTGAACATCATCTATGATATAATAAATTACAGTTATATATTTATTGAAATTGAAATTAGACTTAAATAATTCATTAATCAAATATAAATTAATCAACAGAGGAGAAGTAACATGAATGAGAATCAACAAATCAATATAAATACAACAGAAGTGAAGGAGTATTTAGGGGTTAGTAATTTCGTTGTCAACAACCTTATGAAGCAGGGACTATTAGTTCCAATTAATAAGGATACATGGCGTTTAGATGGAAGTTTCCTTTTCAAAAGAGAAGATGTGGAAGCAATTAAAAAGGAAAGAGAAATTGAAGGCCTTACTCTATACCAGGCTAGTAAAAAATATGATGTAAGTACATATCAATTAGAAAAATGGTTAGAAGAAGGGCAATTAACTGCTACTATACAGGAGCATCGTAACCGTGAGACTAAATTCATTAAAGAAGAAGAGTTATGTCAACTTGTACATCGATTTGATCAAACGAATGCACTGTATACATACTCTAAAAAGTATAATACAGTCCTTTTCCAGAGGTACATCCAGGGAAATACAATAGCAAGAGTCATTTCAATTCCAAAGCGTGGAGATATTATGCTAATCGATGAATTCGGAAGTGAATTCACCTTAAAAGAAGCCAAAAAATTAGGGTTCGTACCAGCATACGAATTATCTGATAAACCACGTAGCCATCATCAGAGATTTGTTAAGTTTCGCTTACCTAAGTCTGATCAATTGCGTAATAGTTCGTTTCAACTAATTGACTTAATACTACAGTATGTCTCACCAAGGAATTTAAAGGTTTCAGAAGAAGAAGGCTTTTGGTATTTTGATGTCCGTCAATCTCTTATTGAATTACCTATGGGTATGCAATTGGAATGGATTGATAGCCTTACACCATATTTAATAGAAGGAAAATTAGTAAAACGTGTTAACAATAGTGTGTACATAGATAGCAGCAGCGTGACAAAACCAGTTACGATGTCCAGTAAAGAATATCAAGCTATTAATAAAATAGTTGAGGAAACAAACAGTACGATTGAAGAATTTATTGCTATAGCTATTCGTGAAAAAATCAATCAATACCAAAATACAAGAAATTAAGTTATTGAAATTAAAAAAATTTGTTATTTTCAACATCTAAGATTATGTGTAGGGGGAGTACTAGTGGAAGAAAGATGGGTTGACATTAAAGGATATGAAGGTATTTATCAAGTTTCTAGTGCTGGCAGATTCAGAAGTTTAGATAGAATAGGGCAAGATGGAAGAATATTTAAAGGGAAAATAAAAGTGAGAAATGGAGACCCCTATGGCTTTACAAGCATTAAATTATACAAGAATGGAGTACCGAAGAATTATAGAGTAGCAGATATAATTAATAGCACTTTTCCTCATGGAATTCAGAAATTTAATTATTAACATTGAATATGGAAGGGAGATTTCTATATTAATTCCATGGAAGCAAGATGATAAGCAGAGTTCAAGGATTGGGAATTGAAGAAGCATTGTGAACTACCCGTCACTTAAATTCTAATGAATTTTGAAGTGACTTCACAACGAAAGTTTCATTATTTTAATGTTATTTATGAGAATTTAATTCATTTTTTTGTTTTGGAGTATTAGCTTTTCTTAGGTTGATAGGCATGTAGCGATACCCCTATATATAAAATGGTTCCATCTATTTTTTACCTATGAAAGAAATCTTACAAAACTGTCATCTTTATGTAAGGTTATTAGATAGTTCAACTATTATTTCAATGTAATAATAAAAGTATAAGAAATGCATACATAGAAAAATATAATAGACAGAGGTAACTATAAGATGATTTTAAAACTTTCATTTATACTTTTGGAGTACTCTTAGTAATATGGGGTATACATAGTACTAAAAATATGAAACATTTTTAGAAAAATCACTGAATAGGACAATTTTTAGCCGGAATTGCATGTATAATTATTGGGATTTTAAACTTTATAATTAAATAATTAATAATAGATAAAAAGGATCCTTAATTAGGATCTTTTTAATGCCGTAAAAGAAAGTAGATTTTTATATATAAATTTACTTTCACAAAAATAATTAATTTCATTCAAAACTGTAAACAAAAAGGGATACACAAAGAGAATTTATTGGTAATAAAAAACCTAGAAAAGCTCAATTATATATATTATTATATTTATATATAATTAATGAAATTATGAGAGGCTTCTATATAATGAATAAGAAAAAATAGGTTTATTTATTTCAGTAATTATTATTCTTTGGATTTTATTTCCCTTTCACCATATTTAACAGATTTAAATCATGCAGAACAAAAGTTATATGACAAATTACAAAAATCCCAAGATATTTATACACTAAAAGAGCAAAACCTAAAACAGTAGTAAGATTATATTTACATTCAATACAAGAAAAAATTATGAAACAACTTATCTTTTCTATAAAAATGATGAAAAAATGATCGAGGAAAAGAAGCAATTTTAAAAGAGGCACCTGAATTTCATGAAACAATCCTATCATCTTTTAAATTTGTAAGATCATCTATAGTAATAAATGAAGAATACAAGGATTCCGCAATTATTAATATGCCCCGTGGATAGGTAAAGATATTCAATTCCATATGTATAAAAAAATGGAACATGGTTTATATACGACGTTCCTTTTCAATAATGGAATAATATATTTTTTGTAAATCAGTTAATAATCATATACAAAATCATAGATATAATTGTCATTTTTTCCTAATGATAGCATTCTATGGCTAGGCCGTATTACACCATCACAAATGAAATAAGTAATAGAGCATGCCACCTCAGTAGAGCGGCATGCTCTGTTTTATCTTAAAGTTAATTATTTTTTATAAATTATGGAACAAAATCATTACTCGAATTGTCTATTAAGTGTACTTTTAAAAACTGGTACTTAAATTAGATACATTGTATCCAATTTGACATCTATTTTCTGTATTACAAAAGATGAAAGGATTGATTATTTTGAAAAGTACGAGGATGATAAAAATAGGAATGTGTGTTGGAATACTAGGTTTAAGTCTTGCAAGTGTAAAACAATTTACAAGTGAACCTTTGAAGGTGCAAGCAAAAGAAAAAATAGAGCAAACAAAACATACAAATTATACGACTCATCGAGAGTTCGTTCAACTTGAAAAAAAGTTTGATGCTCGGATTGGTGTCTATGCTATTGATACCGGTACAAATCGAACAGTCGCTTATCGACCTGATGAACGGTTTGCCTACACATCAACCTTCAAGGCTCTGGCTGCAGGAGCCGTGCTCCAGCAAAACTCAATCGACCAACTTAATAAGGTAATCACCTATACAAAAGATGATTTAGTTACGTATTCACCAATTACGGAGAAACACCTGGATACCGGTATGACTCTTTGGGAGATTGCAGATGCTGCGATTCGCTACAGCGATAATACAGCAGGGAACCTATTATTTAAAGAATTAGACGGTCCAAAAGGATTTGAAAAAAAGCTGAGACAGATTGGTGATAGGGTTACCAAGGTTAATCGCTTTGAACCAGATTTGAACGAAGCTACTCCAGGAGACATCCGTGATACAAGTACAGCAAAAGCACTTGCTACTAATCTTAAGGCTTTCACAGTTGACAATGTACTTCCAACTGATAAGCGTAAAATCCTCACAGATTGGATGCGTAGAAACACTACTGGAGACCAACTAATCCGTGCTGGCGTACCAAAAGACTGGGAGGTGGGTGATAAGACTGGAGCTGGAAGCTATGGAACGCGAAACGACATTGCCATCGTTTGGCCACCAAATAGAGAGCCAATCATCATTGCAATTCTATCCAGTCGCGATACAAAAAATGCTACCTATAATAACGAACTTATCGCTCAAGCTGCGAAAGTCACAATCAATACTCTCAAGTGATAATATCCCAGTTTCTTTTTTATCTCAAATAATACAGTAGCCTTCTGTCTATCTGCATGACAGAAGGCTTTTAAAGTTATTTATTCTTTTTCAACTAAAGCCCTTGTGAGCTTATCAATTATTAGGCTTGTACCATGCAGGTTATAAAGTTTTAAAATTTTTGTGGTCCTCTAGCAAAACATATAACCAATCTATCATTTCTTCTATTTCTTCTGGTACAAACCCATCGCTATCAAGCTAAGTTTATGCAAAGTCAATTTTAGGCGAGATTGTTTTTTTTTTCTAAAGGACAAGTGTAGGTAATTTTAAAATTTGCATACGAAATAAACCCTAACGGGTTTCACATTTTTGAATTAAGCGGCTTGATTATTAGGCAGGGTACAATTGTAAACGCCACCTGTGTGTCCCCATATCGAGACACCGTTTGGGAGCTTAATTTCATAGACTCCAAGACCATATCCATTGATTCCTTCTCTTCCTGTAGGAACTGTAGTAAGCATTTGTTTTAGTTGCTGTTCCTTCAGTAATTTGCCACTGAGTAAGTAAGAGAAGAATTTGTTTAAGTCGTCAGCAGTAGAAATCATATCTCCATCCGAGCTACCTGGGTTAGAATAAGTAACGTTTTTTAGCTCACTTGCTCCGTCTGGTTGGACATATCCACGGGCATGGTTGGTGCCTGGAATAACGGTTGAATTGCCAGGTAGGAATGTATTCGACAATTCAAGCGGTTCAATAATCCGATTTTCAATCTCTTCCGCATAGCTGTTTCCGGTTACTTTTTCAATAAGGATACCCAGTAATACATATCCTGTGTTTGAATAAGACCAGCCCTTTCCTGGGGCAAAGTCTGGGGGAAGAGAAATCCCCATCTTTACGAATTCTTCAGCTGTATACGATTTGTTTTTATCCATAATATCAAAGTCTTTTGACTTTATGTAGTCAGCGATACCACTTGTATGATTCAATATCTGCCGGATAGTAATCTGGTTACCATCATATCCGTTTCCTCGAATGACACCAGGCAACCATTTTTCGATAGAGTCGTCTAGATTCAAGCGGTTCTCTCCAGCTAATTGAAGTAGAACTGTTGCAATGAACGTCTTCGTCACGCTGCCAATGCGAAAGCGAAAATCTGTTTCCATTGGTTTCTTGGTTCTCAGATCCGCTATCCCAGCGGCATAACTCCACGTTTTTCCACCCTCAGAAGTTTTAGCAAGTATCCCCGGGTATCCAAGTTGCAATGTATCCCGCATTGCTTGCTTGACGGAATTACGATCTCGTTGAGTGCTTGTGTGTGACGAACTAGATACATTTTGAGTGGGCTCTGCTTTTACAATTGAGATTGGTGTTGTGTATAACAGAGAACTTCCAGCTATTAAAAGGGCCAGACTTGCAAATGTAATTTGACTACGTGTTTTCATAAGGCATTCCTCTCCTCTATTCATATTGTATAGATGGTTGCTTGCTGTTTCATACTAACCACACAGCTATCATCTCCACCAATGACAAAAGGTCAACATTGAATTCGTAATCATCTTCATAATTATTATTTTTACAAACGCCATTCTGTCCTAACAAACGGTAAATCCTTCTTTTTCCACATGTATGTTAACCCCAGAAATTACTTCTTTTCCTTGAAACACTCTTGTTACTGGTTTGTTTTTCATATATAAGTCATATCTGTTCCGCCTTTCATGCTTCTTTATATTTTGATCATACACAATGAAAATCTCTTTTTACTTACCTATTCCTTACGTTCAAAATAGCTTCTATAATAGGGGAGAAAGAGCAACTGTGCCTGAAAGTTCAAAGTATTTTCCAATAAATATATGAATCAAAAAGAAACACAGAAGTTTTTCACTTCTATGTTTCTTTTTTTCGTTCTTTAAATATTAAAGATTTGGTTTACTCTTAACAGGGGGAATTCCGGCTCTTTTCTAATGTAATTTTTCTTCTGGCGATACAACATAAATGACATTGTGCTGCATGAAACACTCCTAACGTTGTTAAAATCACTTGTTTCTAAGTGGAAATTTATTTTAACCTAGGGGTGTACTCCATATCCATCAGCCTAATAAAAATAAACGCCCTCAATACGAAAAAATAAGCTGACTTCTCAAAGTAACTACCTGTAGAAAAAGAAAATGTTCATTTAGGGGATATATTAAAACCTTAGCTTGATAGACATGGGGTAGCACCACATGCCCATCAAGCTAAGAAAAGCAAATACCCCAAAACGAAAGTTTTATCTTTTTACAGTTATTTAAGAGAAATGATTTTATATATTAAGAGAAATCACTAATTTCTTAACTTCAAGAAAATCTCTTTTTCATACTCTCAAATTACATTTGTAATTGATATATAGGTGAAATAATAAAAAAAGCTAGCAAAATGCTAGCTTTTTTATTATTTCGAAGTAAGAGCAACTAAAACATCTACTGGATAATTAACTGCTTCTTTTACTTTTAATTTATATGGAGCTGGTTTACCAAGCAATTTAAGTACTTGAACTGTAGGATCACTATTTTCCCAATTAGATATCCAATTTTGTAATCCTGCACCTGGAGCAACTGAATAGTTAGCTACTTGTTGATATAATGCAGTTCTATATTGATCATATGCATAATCAGGTTTTGGATTAAAATCAAATGTTTTCGTAACTGTCTCTTCTGAATTTAATGTAATACCATAACCGAAACTTGCAGTTAATGATTGATTTACTTTTGCAATACCTTCAAGACCTACTTCCATCCCAATTGTATAAGATAATCCCACAGTTACATTATGAGACATTCCGCTTGTAACGGATTTACTCCAATGATAACCTAAATTTTTATCTATTACATTTGAATCAATTAATTTCCAGCTCATTTTTTTCTTTAATTTAGTATCAGCTAAAGCTGGATTAGTTTTAGGAATTGCAATTGAGTACAATACATCCCCTTTATTTCCTGTTTTACTATATGATTCTCCATCTTGAAGCCAAGTACCATCAGCTTTTAAAATTTTGTAATCTCTATATATATTTTTTAAACCGCTAAGACTTACTCCATTATCATTAGCCACTACATCTACATAAACGTAATCAATTAAAGCACCATCTTCTGTAGATACATGCCACTCATTAGGGAATTCTTCATAAGGACCTGTAGGAATATAAGGAAGCTGTGTGCCGTTTGCTGCAACTTGCTCTGCTGTCATAGGTACTTTTGGTCCTTGTGAATCCACTACAATCGGTAGATTTCCTACATTCGTAGTATTTGTATCTGCAGAAGAAAATCCTGGTGCTACAAATAAAGCTGAACTTAACACAAATGCTGCTGGGATTATTTTTTTCATACGTTTCATGTTATTTCCCCTCTTCTTTTCATTATTTCTACAAGATTACAAAAGATGAAATTATACTGTACAAGGCTTATACTATTAGTTCTGATTAAAACAAAATCACTTTTGCTATGTAGAAACTTAGAATGCTATTTTTACAGATATGATACTTTTGTGACTCTAGATGATCTCCACACCACGCCTTTAAAGACTTAATATTTAGATATTTTTTGACATGATGTTACTGACAATTCCCCTCAACTTTTATTAGCTTGATTTCCTCCCTTTTTAGTGGTCATACCAATTACACCTTTATTAAAACATTAAATTTCCAACGCGTAAATAGTAGAATTTTGTCGATTATATCCAATTATTTAATTATTGTGTATTAATGTGAGCGAAAATATTATACTTATAAAATTACTGTTTAATCTCATTTAAATAATTATAATGATTATAAGTTGATATATATAATAATAAGATAACTTTTTAAATCCGAAAAAATTCAATGTAATTTAAATGTTATTAAAATAATTTAATCACACTCTGCATACCGATTCCCTATGTTTGGATATGTAAAATTGCATATTCAACCTTCTCAATAAAATGTACCCTATTGAGAAAAATAGACCGATTAGTTTTTACCGTTCAGTCCATAAATAATTTTCTTACTCTGGAAAAGTGCCCGATAATTGAAGGACAACTTCATACTAATTTTCATATTGTTGGTTTAAAATAAAGTTTAACCGTTTATAAAAAAGGTGTACCAAAATTAGCTAAACTCTGTTGTTGAATTAAAGTGCAGTTTAGTTGTAGAAGGATAATGGACAAGAACATCCTATATTTTTAGATTTAGCGAAAAGCCCATTGTAAGGGTTCTTTTTTGATTCTTAAGAAAAAATATCACATATTGATGTATCAATATGTGATATAACTCTAGACATATGTATCATATCATGATATATTGTTTTTGGATATATCGTTTTATGATATATCTTAAAAAGATATAGAAGGTGATTGGTTGAAAAAAACTGAGCAATTAACAGATTCAATGTTTAATATTATGGCTACTTTAACTAAACCAATGCATGGTTACGCTATTATGAACTTAATTGAAGAAACAACAAAAGGGGCAATTACTATAGGTCCTGCTTCAATGTACACGATTATTAAAAAGTTATTAAAACAAGAGTGGATTTATTTGCATGATGGGTCAGATTCAAGACGTAAAACATATCTGCTTACTGAAAAGGGCAGAGAAGTATTAGAAGAAGATGTGAAGCTAAGAAAACGGATGGTTCAATTAGCGGAAACTGGATTGAAGGAGGTTGAAGAATGAGACAAACAAAGTATATTATGTCAGGTGGGTTAGCTTTTTCTGAGAATAAGGACATGGAAAAATTACGCCGATTTTCTTTGAAGGGTTGGCATGTCAGTGACTTTAAGTTTATGGGATATACGCTTGAAAAAGGAGAAAGCTCAGATTATATCTACAGTGTAGATTATCGTTCATTAAAAAAAGATGAAGAAGAGGAATACTTTGACTTTTTTTCATCATCTGGCTGGTCGCATATTGCCTCAGAAAGAAATATTCATTTATTTCGAGCACATCCTGGTACAAAACCGATTTATAGTGACCGTGACACATCGATTGAAAAGTATGAAAATTTTAATCATTCCATGAAATGTCTAGCAATTCCGTTAGTTTTAATAACAGTACTCGTATGGGTTGGAGCAATGATAAGCTCTGGTACCTTAAAATCATTACTTCATGTAATAGCTGTTATTCTCAGTGTAATTGCCATCCCGACAGTTTGGACTGTAATCGCAACATACAATAACAAATGGAAGGTAAAAGGAAAGGAAGGATTAGTCAATCTATTGAAAACTATACCATTCTTTCTCTTCTTAATTGCTATTATTATTTTGTTATTTGTCGATGGCTCAGACAGTGTAGTTCGCCTCTTAGCGTCTATGGCAATTGGAGCAATCGCACTTCCAACTGCTATTTGGGTCATCATGTCTCTTTATCATAAAATGGGTGGGAAGAGAGCTTAGTATAAAGGTCGAAAATAAAGTTTTTAGACATTGTTATTGAACTAGAGGGGGCTTTAGCGAAGTAAGAAATGATCAAACTGAATTATAAAAAGTTGTTATTTAGTCAAACAGAAAATCGTTATTTTGGTCACTTTTTTTCAAAATAACGGTTTTTTCAATTACTGTTGGTATAAGGGTTAACGTTGGACTTTACTCAAACTTTTTTTAAAAGCTACACATATTCCGCAATGGTATAAATAAAAATCATCCTCAGCTAAATGTTTTGCCATTGAAATTAGCTTTTCAAATAACTTAATTACCTTCCATGCGTTCATTAGCAAAAGACTTGAAGGTAAGCGTTATTACTTCAAAAAGAGCATACGAAGAACTTGAAAAAGCAGGCTATATCTACTCTATAGTAGGAAAGGGCTCGTTTGTTGCAAAACAAAACCAAAGACAACAAGTGGATGAATCAAGTAATCCAATACGTGAAAAGTTTAGTGTAGTTGTTCGGGAAAGTAAGACTAGTCATTTATTAAGGGATGAGTTAATACAGATTATTAATCGTATTTATGAGGAGGAGTAGAAATGGAAAACATTGTAGCACTGAAAAATATTTCAAAAACATATAAAGGATTTTCTTTGAAAAATGTATCGTTCAACATCAAAAAGGGGTTTGTAACGGGATTCATTGGTGCAAATGGCGCAGGAAAAAGTACGACAATTAAAATTATTATGGACCTTATTAACAAGGATAGTGGGGATATCAAAGTTTTTGGTAAAGATCATCAAAAGGATCAAGTTTCTATTAAAGAGCGTATTGGATTCGTATACGATGACAATATCTTTTATGAAGATATGACAATTCATCAACTGAAAAAATTCATTGCTCCAGCCTATAAAAAATGGGATGAAAGTCAGTTCAAATTCTACATACAGCACTTTGAGTTACCGACTAACATAAAAATGAAAGAGATGTCTACAGGGATGAAAATGAAGACTTCCCTAGCGTTTGCACTTTCACACCATGCCGAATTTATTATTATGGATGAACCGACATCTGGACTCGATCCTGTATTTCGAAGAGAACTTTTAGACATCCTTTATGATTTAATGGTCGATCAAGATAAAACAATTTTTTTCTCCACACATATTACAACTGATTTAGATCGTATTGCTGATTATATTGTATTTATTCATAATGGAGAGATTGTGTTTGAAAAAGATATACATAGTATTTCTGAAGAATATGCAACTGTAAAAGGGGATAAAGCCTTGCTTACGCCGAAAATCAGAGAACAATTAATCGGAATTCGTGAAACAAACGTGGGATTTGAAGCACTCACAAGTAACGCCAGCCATTCACGTACGCAATTAGGGAATGATGTATTAATTGAAGAAGCGACATTAGAAGATATTATGTACTATACAAAAAAGGGGAATGATCAATATGTATAATTTAATATTAAAGGATTTTCGATTGCAAAAATTAATGATGTTACTCTATCTACTTGGCATATGCTTTTTTATTGGGACGTTTGGAAGCTTTGGGTTCACAGTCGTTTTGGTGGCTGGTTCTTATATGATAAATCTACATTATTACGACGAAAAGAATAATAGTCACAAATTTATTAATAGCCTGCCTTATAGTAGAAAGACAATTATTGCATCAAAATATATCGGTACAGTGTTGTTTGCACTTCTAGTAGTTCTATTCTCATTATTGATTCAAGCAGTAATTCAAGTTGCATCCCCGACTTATGGAGTTGAAATTGAAACTCCACAGACAATTGTGGTTAGTGTTCTTACTGTCATGTTGTTTACATCTATCTACTTACCACTTTGCTATCGCTTTACCAATAAATATTTGCTAGTGGCAGCCAGCTTTATTTTCCCTATAGTTGTTATTTTATGGAGAAAAATTGTGGAATATTTAAATATTATCGATATTTTCCGTATCATCACTACACAATTTACTATTAATCAACTAATTACACTTGCTTCAATCGTTACCATGCTTATATTTATCGGTTCTTACTTCTTAACGGTGAGAATTTATAAACGTACTGATTTTTAAAAATCCTTTTTAACTGAAATATAGAATACCTAACGAGTAAAACGTTTCTAAGATTAGAAACGTTTTTATTATATGGTTCTACCTCTTGCACAGATGTGTTATTCTATGTATCCAAAAGGTTTGTAAAGGTATACCTTTACAAACAATAAAGGAACATCTAAGAAACATTGAAATATCAAGTTTATAAAGGTGATTCCAATTATTTTATAAACGTTTATTTTTAATGAATACCTTTATAAACAAAAATGGTATAATTGTGGTAACAAATGTAAGGAGAATATCAAACATGACGAATATTTATGGATATATACGTGTAAGTACAAGAGATCAAAATGAACAACGCCAATTACATAAGATGATAGAACGAGGAGTGGAAGCTCGACGTATTTTTGTCGATAAAGCAAGTGGACGACATTTTGATCGTCCTCAGTATCAATTATTACGAAAAATTTTAAGTACAGGTGATATTGTTTACATAGATGCTTTAGATCGTATGGGACGTAACTATGATGAAGTAATTTCGGAGTGGAAGTACATCACCAGGGAATTACAAGCTGATATTGTTGTTTTAGAAAACGAAAATCTATTTGATAGTCGTAAATTTCGTGAGATGGGTGATATGGGAAGATTAATGGAAGACCAATTCTTATCTTTGCTTTCCTATGTTGCAGATCAAGAGCGTAAAAAAATTCATCAGCGACAAGCAGAGGGGATTGCTGTAGCTAAATCTCAAGGGAAGCATTTAGGACGCCCTCAATTTAACCTTTCAACATTAAACTCAAAGCAATTACTTATAATAGAAGAAACTTATCCGAAGTGGAAAAATAGAGAAATAACTGGAGTTGAATTTATGGAACTATTAGAACTAAAGAAAAATACTTTTTATAAAATAGTAAGAGAATATGAAGGTACATTAAAATAAGTCAGCTATGAGCTGGCTCTTTTTCCGTTTAATCCATAATCAACTGATCAGTAGCTGTTCACATCTCTCAAATAATACAAACTAATTCGTTAACGTACAGGTAACCGGTTAGAATGAGTCCAAATTGTGTCTAAACGTACAATTTTCTTTTTTGGATATGATGAGGCCCATACCCATCAACCTAAGATTTTGAAGTATCCCCAAAACGAAAATTTCATCCTTTCATAGTTGTCCATAGGAATTTAGTTCGTTTTTTTCGTTTTGGGGAAGAATGTATTTCTTAACTTGATAGCGATGGGGCCGTACCCCCAATAGGGTTTATTTGGTATACAAATCTTTAAAGAACTTACACTGGATCTTTAGAAAAAAGAAAAAATCTCACGTGAAATTAAACTTATATAATCTTAGCTTGATGGGCATGGGGGGGACCCCTATTTGCATCAGAACCATTTTTTACATTAAATTCAATATATTACCCGAATATTATGTACCTTTATAGTTTTTGATTTTAATTTGATGTAAAGTATTTATAAATACAACAAAAAATATTACCACTAAAAAGCCTCTTTCCACAAAAAGTTATGTCCTAGTATAAGATTTTTGCATAAACTATACCAATTAATAATTAACAAGATACCAAAAATATATATACAATTTTTTAATGTGTTTAAGCTGTATTGAAATTCCAACATGTTTCTTTTCATGTATTTCTGCTCCTATTCGATATAATTAAATAAAATTGTAACTGTTTAAAAGGAAGAGAATTTTTATAATTCTCTCCTTTTTTGTTCATTAGCTTCGTTAGTTCATTGAGAAAGCTGTGCATTTATCTATTTTAGTATAGCGGTATAAAACAGAATTCGAAGATGTAATATTGCATATTAAAAATTTTTATATTAATATATACGTTTACCATAATGAATTTATAATATTTACTACACCTTAACATTCAAAGAAGAAGAGGAAATAATATGACAATCGCAATGGCAATTTTAACATTCTTAGGTGGAGCAATTCCATTAGTTCAAGAACTTTTAAAAGCATTTATGTAAGTTTTAGTACTTAGTAATTATTTATAATAATAATCATATAAATAATCTGTATATCAAGGATAAATTGATATACAGATTATTTGTATGAGCAAACTTTAATAAAAAAGAATCCCATAAATCATAAGGGATTCTTTTTTTGTGATAAGTAATAAATATAATCGAGTAAGATCATCTCTTTATCAAGAAGTGAGTGCCCTTAACTATTGAATCCAAAAGAAACATGGGTTCTTTTAGCTTACTAAAGATTTCAGATTTTAAAGTATTTAGCATCAAGAAGTATGTATCCTATGAAAGTTAAGAGAAGAACAAGAGTAAAAAAGATTGTTTTTTGCTTTTTACTTCTATTTTTAAACCATCCCCATCTTTTGCTATCCTCTTCTAAGCAAAAGTAATCAATCACAAGAAATAACAGAATGATTAAGAAATAGGAAAAGATTTTCAGTATAATCATCTCCTTTTCATTCCATTTTATTGGAAATAACAAAATATTTCATTAAGAATATTCTATTCATATGAGCGATATGTTTATGGAAGCGGTGGATTATCCCATTCTTCGCGTTTCCAAGGTGCTTGGCGAGGGTCGCTATATTCGTTTGAATATAGGAGATAAGCTGGATCACCGTAATAAAACGTATCAGGAGCAGCTAAATATTTTGTTACATCATCAATTGGATCATTGCTATAGAGAATCCATGGTTGATTCGTTTGATCCCCTTCATCAAGACGTCCATTATTTTTTGTAATAGCTCCATTATAACGAATTTGAACTCCATCTTCTTTATCCCATTTCATCGCATGAGCTCCTCCATCAACATCTATTAAGGGATGCCCATCATCTTTTGGTACTTCTGACCATGACTTTATTTTATAACCGTTGTGACTCGATATAAGCAAATGTGTTGGAACGCCATTTTTCAAGTAAACAAAATACTTTTCCCAATCGTGTTCATGGTTATTAATCCAATCATTATCAGCATAATAAAGCCAATACTCATATATTTCATATTCTCCTTTTTTAGCAATATGAAAATAGACAGCTGGTTGTTGATTATTTGGACCACGATTTGTTAATCCTGTTGATCCTATTCCTGTTACGGCATTTCCAATTTTGAAACGAATTTCATTTTCTTTATTATGTTCAATATCGTTATCATAAGACTGGAAACGAAAAGCGTGAGGGAAATTTTTTTCCCCTGTATCCATCCAATCTGTTCCATCAAATTGAAGTGTTGCTAAATAAGCAGATAGATTGGGAGCCGCTTCAACATTTGATGAAAGGAATCCCAAAGATCCCCCTATTGCAGAAAATGTTATGAATGTCTTTTTTAAAAAATTTTGTTTACTAAACATAATTTTTTCACCTACTTTATTTCGTATAACAATACTATAATATATTAATTCAATTTAAAAATATGCAAATAAACATATAGAGTTATGTGAATGAGAAATTTTACAATTAATTATTTGAAGGAGGATTTTTTCAAAAATATTTTTAATCATCAAATTTATTTTTTTATAATATTCAAACCAATTTGTCTATCTGTACGTTTACATAGAACGAAGGGATAAAAATTCAGACACGATTACAAAAGGAGGGAATCAAAAGACGTATAGTAAGTATATTTGCAAAGATTCAAACGCCCTGTTTACCTGCTGGGCTTGCGTGTACCTATGGAACTTATTCGTGTGTCTTGAAGATTTATCATGTGAAAAAATTTTTTAACGAGGTGAAGAAATGTTAAA